>DAOVXM010000106.1 GCA_030636125.1 Chloroflexota bacterium
CCACCATAAAATGTACCTTATCCAAGATATCATCAGGACTCATACTCGTCATTTTCTGGATCAAGGCAAATTCATAATCATTTACAAATAAAGCAAGCGCGCCCTCTATGCCCTCTCTCAGATCATCACCGTCCAGGCGCACAATCTGTTGGCTCGGGTCGTATAAATAAGGGTAACCAAGTTCCTGGCATTCCATCACATACTTCCGCATCGCTTCCGGGTCGTTGGGAGAGATAACGACTAAATCTGGCGGGTTACCTTCCAACTCACGTAACGAGAGCTCAGCGGCATGCGCCATTGCCCCAGGGTAAAAGCTGGCAATTTGGGCATTCGAGCGATCAGTATTGCAAAAAAATGAAGCAGTATAAACCCCAGGGATGACTCGCGCCCAGGTAGTATCCACACCCTTGCTATCCAACCACTGCCGGTATTCCTCAAAGTCTTCACCAACTGTGGCAAACAAATGCGACCTTTGACCCAGCAGGGCTAATGTATAGGCAATATTGGGCGCAGTGCCACCTCTCTGGCGTACCATACTATCTACAAGAAAGGAAAGGCTGATAGACTCAAGTTTCTCCGGCAGAATATGATCCCGAAAGTAACCCGGGAAGGACATCAGATAATCAAAAGCCACGGATCCGGTAAGAACGATATCCATACTATCTCCCCATTTGTTCACTTCGAACAGCGCCTGGTAAATTAGTCTCAAATGGTGGGTAGACCACGCCATTTTCGGTAACGATGGCGGTGATCAGGCGGCGCGGTGTGACATCAAAAGCTGGGTTTCGCGCCGATGCATTCTCCGGAGCTATCGGTCGTCCCCCTTTTTGGATATCCAAGACTTCTTCAGGGATACGCTCTTCAATGGGGATCGAGTCTCCACTAGCAAGAGAAAGGTCCACCGTCGAAGTAGGTACAACGGCGTAAGCAGGTACTTCATTGTCATATGCCGCCAGGGCCAACATATATGTACCAATTTTATTTGCCACGTCACCATTCCCAGCCACGCGATCTGCGCCAAATAACACTTTCTGGATCTGACCGGTTTGTAAAAAGTAACCAGCAGCATTGTCACTTATTATGTGGTAAGGGATGCTATACCGCTCCAATTCCCAAGCGGTGAGCCGGGCACCTTGCAAGCGTGGTCGAGTTTCATCGACTAGAACGTGGATCCGTTTGCCTGATTCGTGCGCCCAGCGGATCACACCCAGAGCAGTACCCCAATCAACCGTTGCTAGCGCTCCGGTATTACAATGATGGATGACTGTATCTCCATCATCGATCAAGGCAGCGCCGTGACTCGCCATCCGTTGATTAATTTCAACATCTTCATCAGAGATGCGTTGAGCTTCAACCAAAATCGTTTCACGTATGGACTCAACATCCGCATCATTTTCCATTGCCAGTTCCATCACCCGGTTTACAGCCCAGCTTAAATTGACAGCAGTAGGACGCGCCTCCTTTAGAACTTCTGCAGCCTCTCGAAGATCCGCATGTAAACCCACAGAAGTGGTTGCAGGTGATTGCTGGGCGGCTAGCGCTAAGCCAAATGCCGCTGCCGCACCTATGGCAGGTGCACCGCGCACCACCATTTCCCGAATCGCCTCGGCTACCTGGCGATAATCATCGTAAGAGACCACCTCCAACTCCCCTGGCAGCCAACGCTGATCGATCATACGGACGACAGAATTGTCATAGTTCCATTCAATTGTTCTCATAGCACACATCAAAGAACGCCCTCCCTAGAGAGCGTCATCGAAATATAAAGCTCAGAGAGTTTAACACGCATGCTTAGCTTTGTCAAAGACACCTATATTAGTATTAAATACTTAACAATTGATCGCCTTCTCCTTTATCACCATTTACATCAAGAAACCTACGCTCGAGCTGGGCTACCAATTTATTTACATCCTTCCCTAGCAGTGGCACCTGCCCACCAGCCATATTACCATGTCCACCAGCCTTGCCCAGAGATTCGACAACCACTTGAATAAGAGCTCCCGCATCTTGTCCCGAAGGTTTTGTGCGAAGTGATAGATAGAGAGTCTCCTTATGACAACCTATACAAAGCACAGCTTGAGCGCTTTTTAAGCGTATGAAAACATCCGCTAATTCAGCCGCAAGATCTGGTCGGTGCATTTCTCCCAGGTAAGCCGTCACCGATCTATCATAAACTCGTGCTGCTTTAAGCGCCTGGCTCATAATGCGGAAATATTCTTTGGACACGCCAGCGCCCTCGACTTTAATCAATTTATCACGATCGAGTAAAGGCAGTAGCTTCATGTAGACATCCTCATCGATCGGTGTGGCACCACGAGCCAGTCCATGTGTATCTGTCTGTAATCCATAAAACATAGCACTGGCTAATATCGGATCAGGGACAATATCGGCTGCTTCCAGGTACTGATATAGCATCGTAGAAGTAGCACCTACTTCTGGTCGCACATCTACATACGGCACCGCATTTAAGGCTTCACGAAGCGGATGGTGGTGATCAATCACAATATGAGGTATATGATGGTCAGGCAAGCTGTTATTTCCAGCCCCGGGCTGGGTATCTACTAGCGCCAAGGCCGAATAATTTTCTAATTCAGTGAACTGTTCGGAATGTACCCATTCATCAGTCAGCATGTTTAGCATGGCCTGGTTTTCCGCCCGGGCGACCAACCCACTGTAGATCAAATGGCAAGAGATATCCCAGGATTTATTGAATAATACTCCCAATGCTTTGCCGGAGGCGAGAGCATCTGGATCTGGACTATCATGTGTCAAGATTAAGACAGGACCAGGACCTGCTACTTCCCGCATATGTGAGAGGCGGTTCTGGTTAATTGGATTCGGCTTGATATCGGGCCCATCTACCATGCTAATGACCTCCAAGAGATTCTAGTTCAACGCTCCAATGACTCATATACCGAAAGTAAATCCATTAAATTCCAAATATATTATTGAATGACACCTTATGACCGATTCTCATTCCATCGAAGCATGATACACGTTCCGAAAATTCTGTGGATGGTCGACTGAAAACGGACTAACACGATTATACGTTAGGGAGAACATGACGTCAAACCAGTGATAAATCCAGACATTGACACCAAACCTCCCCTGAGTTATAGTCCCATTTATGAAAAGAATATACGTGTTTGCGGTGATCGTGCTGGGCATGCTCACCTTAGCATGCACCGAAATCGCGAATCTCCCACTGATTGGATCACAGAATAACCTATCTCTCAGCGCTACACCTACAGCCATCCCTCCCACATCTACTCCAATCCCCTCGCCTTCCCCAACGCCCACACCATTACCAGAAGCGCGTGTCGAGAGTGGTGATCGAGCCAGGTTTACTGGGGATTGGGAAAAAGCTATCATCGAATACCAGATTGCTAGAGATTCCAGCCCTGATCCAGATATCCAGATCGCCGCGCTTCTGGGAATTGGGAGGACACAATACCAAGCGGGCGATTACCAAGCCGCGATTGATACTTTGTTATTCCTTCTCGAAAACAACCCTTTATCTATCCACGCAGCCTATGCCCATTTCGCCCTGGCGCAGTCTTACTTTGCCCTCGAGAAATATAACGAAGCAACTGAGGCATACTCCAATTACCTCAATTTACGACCCGGTTTGATTGATGCCTATGCGCACAACCTGCGTGGTGATGCATTTAGAGCTGCGGGGAATATCGCTGAAGCATTGGTCGATTACCGGACTGCCATACAATCACCTAGTTATCTTTACCAATTACAGATCGAGATCAAGATCGCCCGCGCTCATGCCGCGGTTGGTGACCATAGTACTGCCCTGGGAATGTACCAGGATATATACAACCAGACATCCAGCGACTATACCAAGGCCCAGATGGATTACTTGATGGGCCAGTCCTATCTTGCTCTGGGACAGGTGGAACAGGCTTATGCGGTATATACGGATGCAGTAAACAACTACCCAATTGCTTACGAATCTTACCTGGCTTTACTAGACTTAGTGAATGCAGGCATTCCCGTCGATGAATTAAACCGCGGCATCGTAGACTATTACGCAGGTCAATACGGGGTCGCTTTAGCTGCCTTTGACCGCTATTTCCAGTCAGGAGCTGTCGATCCTGCTACGGCTCATTATTACAATGGTTTGACGACACGTGCTCTCGGTGGTCATGATGGAGCTATCATAGAATGGAATGAGATTATTCATAATTATCCAGACGACCGGCTCTGGGATGACGCCTGGGAACAAATAGCCTACACCCAATGGTTTTTTATGGATAATTATGCTCAAGCCATTCAGACACTCCAGGATTTCGTAGAGACTGCACCCAATCATCCAAGAGCTCCGGAATTTTTATTCGATGCCGCAGTTATAGCTGAGCGGGCTGATCGTTTAGAACAAGCTGCGGATCTATGGGAACGGGTAGCTGTAGAATATCCTGGCTATGAAAAAACCCTATATGCTCTCCACCTGTCAGGAGTCACCCGCTACCGGCTCTCCGATTACTCGGGTGCGTTTGCTATTTTCCAACACGTCTTAGCCAACGCTATCACGCTGGAAGAGCGTTCGGCAGGATACCTCTGGCAAGGAAAAGCGCAAAAAGCACTTGGTGATAATGATGCTGCGGCTGCAGCCTGGGAACTGGCTGCCAACATCGATCCTACCGGTTATTATAGCGAACGAGCACGCGATCTCTTGCGCGGGCAGCCTCCATTCACCCCACCCCAGGTGTATGACCTGTCATTCGACCCTGTGGTTGAACGAGCACAAGCTGAAAGCTGGATTCGGACCACCTTCGATTTACCGGATACAGTAAATCTATCCTCCCTGGACACATTAGCCAACGATCCCAGGTTGGTGCGTGGAGCTGAATTATGGGAATTAGGTTTATATGAAGAAGCCCGCATCGAACTCGAAGACTTGCGCCATTCAGTAGAAAACGACCCCGCAGATAGTTATCGGCTTGCGAATTATTACGCGGAACTTGGTTTGTACCGTTCATCCATCTTGGCAGCCCGTCAGGTGCTAGATTTAGCTGGAATGGACGACGCCGGAACAATGAATGCACCCATCTTCTTCAACCATCTTCGATTTGGTACTTATTTTAGCGAATTGGTAGTTCCAATAGCCCAGCAATATGAAATACATCCCCTGTTCCTATTTAGCGTTATCCGCCAGGAAAGTGCATTTGAGGGTTTTGTGCATTCTTCTGCTGGAGCTCGTGGCTTAATGCAGATTATCCCCACTACAGGTCAGGAAGTTGCCAATGAGCTCGGCTGGCCTTACAATTACACCAATGAAGACCTTTACCGGCCTGTTGTAAGTGTACGTTTGGGGACAGATTATCTGGATAAGTGGCGCGATCATCTAGATGGCGACTTATATGCTGCCTTAGCAGCTTATAACGGTGGACCTGGCAACGCGATCGAATGGCAAAGACTAGCTCAAGATGACCCGGACTTGTTCCTAGAAGTAGTGCGTTTTGAAGAAACTCGAGAATATATCCGTGGAATTTTTGAGATCTTCAACATATACCGAAGAATCTATAACCGAACACCTTAGTAGTGTTCTGTTTTATGTGATTATTTAGCAAGATTAGATCGTGGACGGAACACTTTAAGCTTTGACAAGTGTATTGTCACCCCGATATCGAATGAAACTTTCATCCTTGCCAAAGCAGTAGATTAGTTACAATCGGTAAAGAAGTGGACACATCCGGCGATTCACATCAGATACTCCGTTTGCTGGACAACGCGTTGGAGGCCCGTTTCGAATCATTTGATCGTCGACATGAAACTGCATTTCGAATCTTCAATGGTTTCTACGAAGGCTATCCAGATTTGGTGGTCGACCTCTACGCACAAACCCTCGTAATATATAATTACGCCGCCACCCCTCAAGAAGAAAGCTCCATTAACCTAGTATTCAAATATCTTCGCGACAAATTACCTTGGCTGCAAGCCGTGATCCTGAAAACACGTAAAGCCCCCTCCCTACAGGCTAGACGCGGCACTTACCTGATGGGAAATAACACAAACCAGCGCGTGCGCGAACATGGCTTGTGGTATGCCATAGACATGCTCTTGAACCAAGATGCAAGCCTGTACCTTGATACCCGCAACCTGCGTCAGTGGGCCATCAAAAACCTAGCAGATAAAAGTGTGCTGAACACCTTTGCCTACACCGGTAGCCTGGGTGTCGCCGCTTTTGGTGGTGGAGCCACCAGGGTTGTGCAGGTCGATTTAAGGCGTAAATACTTAAATATCGCAAAAAAGTCCTACAAATATAATGGTTTTCCCATCAACAATGCTGACTTCAAAGTGAGCGACTTTTTTAGCTCGATAAACCACTACAAACGCGCAGGTGAGCTCTTCGATTGTGTCTTCCTAGACCCACCAATTTTCTCCAAAACCAAAAAAGGCACAATCGACATGGTCTCCAACAGCCACCGGGTGATCAACAAAGTTCGTCCACTTGTTGGGGACGGAGGTTACCTGGTGGTGATTAATAATGCGTTATTTCTCAGCGGTGCTGATTTCATGCAAATACTCGAGAATATGTGTTCTGCTGGTTATTTAAGTATAGAAGCGTTGATCCCAGTCCCCCCGGACATCACAGGATATTCAATAACGAAGACTGGTGACCCTCCGGTTGATCCCTCACCATTCAACCACCCAACAAAAATTGTTATATTACGAGTCAGGCGAAAAGCAGTATAAATTACCTATACAATCCGTTTACTAAGCTTCCAACACATTCTTGGACACTTGATTTTAACTTGTATTTGCCTGAGGGGATATAATATGCCCGTTCCGGGATACACCAGAGCTATTGAATCTCTGAGAACTTCCGTGGAAAGGGTCAGAGATCACCAAGGCAAACCCTAAAGAGCCGAACTGTTATTGCGGAGATTCAGAGGGAGTAATTTCAGGAACTGAAGGCCGGTTAGCGAGTAAGAACCAAGAAGTTATGGTAGCGAAGCGGTCACTAGGATCGAACAAAGGGCCCATACTAACCCCCAAGACCTGCTCATCAACCACATAAGAATAAACAGAATAAACCAGGGGCAGTGCCGGCATTTCTTGGGTGAAGCGCACCTGGAAGTTGCGATAAGCCCTGGTACGTTCACCAATATCTACAGAGATTCGCGCTTGCTCCAGATATTCACTAGCTTGCCGATCGTCCCAGCTAGCGTAATTCTGACCACCCGTAATTTGAGCTTGATCCCAAAATGGGTATGGGTCAGGGTCAGGAGTTCGAGTCAGGTTTAGAGCCACCAAAGCTGCCTGGTAGGTGCGCGGTTCTAAATAGTCTGATAGCAAGACTTCATAAGTGACTGGTTTAATATTTACCTCAACTCCCAATTTACCCCAGTCTTTCTGGATAGCTTCCGCAAGAGCCGTATTAATCGGATCATCTGGATATACCATCTCAAAGGAAAGAGCCACATCCTCTTTTACCCGGACACTACCCCCTTCTGCCGGGATGGTATAACCTGCTTCTTTGAGCAGATTTATGGCTGTTTCAGAATCATAATTTAGGCGCTCAATTTCATCGTAATAAGCCCAAGTTCCAGGTGGTATGGGACCATCTGCGATAACAGCTTGGCTATTTAAAACTCTGTCAACCAACCACTGGCGATTGATCCCCATTAAAAGTGCCCGTCTTAATGTCGGATCTTGGAAAAATGGCAACTCGGGATTGTCCAGATTCATATAGACCAGGCTGAGCAGAGGCAACCGTCCAGTATATAAGCTTAAATCAGGTTCTTGGA
>DAOVXM010000085.1 GCA_030636125.1 Chloroflexota bacterium
ATCTTGCCAATATCATGTAATATGCTACCGTACATCAAATGGTTTAATTGGGCATCCGTCCATCCCTGATGCTTGGCAATTGCCACAGCATGGTCTCTAACTCGTTCTACATGCCCGCGTGTATAATGATCACGCAGCTCGATAGCGTTTGCCAGCATGATCAGGGAGGACTCATAGGCTTGTTGCAACTGCGCCAGCAGGAGTTCCTGGCTACGCGATAGGCGCGAAGTGATCGTGGTAATCAATTCACCCCGCGTAACCGGTTTGACCAGGTAGTCCTCAGCACCCAACCTTTTTCCAGCGTAAATGTCCTCTCTGCCTCTGCGAGCAGTCAGAAAAATAAACGGAATCGATACCCATTCCGGTTGGGCGCGTACAGCCTCGAAAAACTCGTAGCCGTTCATCTCCGGCATAGAAATATCCGCTAAGATCAAATCAGGTGGAAGGGATTTCAACTGCTCTAATCCCCCCATCCCATTACCAGCAGTGAGCACAGAATATCCCTCGGTTACCAGGATTGCCTCCAACCCTTCTCTAAGGACATCGTTGTCTTCAACGATTAGGATAGTTTCTCCGGCCATAATTCTCCTACTTGAATGGGGAAATATACACTAAAAGTAGATCCCTTGTCAACCTCACTCCGAACATCTATGGAACTATCGTGGAGATCAATAATTTCTTTAACAATAGCCAAACCTAGACCAGTACCGTGAATCTTCGTTTGCCTGACTCGTTTTCCACGGTAAAATCGTTCAAACAAGTGTGCCTGATCCTCCGGATGGATACCCATACCAGTGTCCGTCACCTCGAGACAAATGTTGTCAACGGTTTGACGAGTGTGCACATACACACCACCCACAGTTGTATAACGGATGGCATTCGATAAAAGGTTATTGATCACCCTTGCAAGCTGGTTTTGCTCTCCCCAAACTGGTGGTATATCCAAATCAGGTTCAAAAACCAACATCAGACCAGTGGCTTCGGCCATTGGACGATGAGCGGTAACAATCTGTTCCGTTAAAATATTTATATCAACAGGAGCGAATTCAATTTTCTTCGCTTTACCTATGGATAACCTGGAAAGATCTAAAATATCTTCTACAAGTTTCATCAATAAATAGCTTTGATCCTTTAGAACTTCCAGGTAGGCCTTACGCTTTTTGGGTGGTGCATCAGCTAAGAGCTCTAGATACAAACTGATATTTGTGGTGGGGGTGCGCAATTCATGGGATACATCTGAAACAAACAAGTCTTTAAGCCTGTCGAGTTCTTTTTGATGCGTAATATCGCGTTGGCTGCCCACATAACCCACAATCTGATTGCCCTCATCCCGTAAGGGGGAAACAGTCATCTGAACATCATAGCGACTAACATTTTTCCGAACTCCAACAAGTTCACCGCTCCAGACACGCCCCTCCTGTAAGATATCTCTTATCCCAACCAAGCGATCTGGTAAATCCTCATCAGCGTAAAATCCCCACAATTCCTGACCAATCAATTCCGTCTCCTGGTAGCCTGATTGCTCTTCATAAGCAGCATTTACGGTGATGAAGGTCCCCTCCAGATCGGTTACGACCACCCCTTCACCAACACTGGCCAAAATGGCTTCCACTCGCTCCTTGGATGCATGTAATTCATCTGTTCGTTCTGCGACGCGTTGTTCCAGTTCCGTTGCATAGCGTTTCAACCGTGTTACCAGGTGGATGTTCTCAATTAGGGGAGCAATCTGGCGCGCGACCACACGTAATATATCAATATCCTCCCCGCTGAAAATATCGCCACCCATTTTTGGACCAAGCGCTAACAAGCCTAAAATGCTTCCATGTCCAATAATGGGTACCCACAAATGAACCTGCTCACTATTGAGCAGTTGGTGCTCTTCCGGTGAGAGTTCCACTTCAGATAACGCGTTGCGTAAAGCTGATCGTTCGACAGCTTCACCCATATTTAACAGGTAAGATAAGCTGGTCCTAGGTAGAGTTGCGTAGGGTACGCTTGTCTGGTCATCTTCAATCGGATGTGGTGCAACCGCGATAACCGAAAAATCACCAGCTAAATCAGAGAGAAAAACACTGGTCTCATCCAGGCGCAGTGTCGTAATCAGGCGCTGACTGACTGCCTCGGCCAAGTCCGGAAGCTCAGTGAGCTGCTCTAATCCTTGAGTGATCTGCGAAACGGCAAAGCGGTAGTCATACCAACCCCCGTAAAACACAGTATCCACAACTCTTTGGATGCGCCGGTGAAGTGGCACAAAAACGCTGGCGAGCACCAAGACAAGTACCGTGTTGACCACGGCTGTATTGGCTAACTCAGGTGGCATCAAACGACTTAATACTACATATAGAATTAAGTAAAACGCTCCCAGGATCGAATAAACCAAAATAAAAGTAGCACCGCGGTTGACATGTCTCTCCACCTCAATTAGACGGTGACGGAAGATCGCGTAACCATAAGTTAAAGGTAGAAGAGCCAACCACAGTAAGGCATATGTATATGGGATGATTGGAACCTGTAACAGCGCATCTGGTATCACTACCAGAGCCACCAGTGGCAATAAAGCGAGGACGCCACCCAAGACAACAATACGGATTTTCCCGCGTACACCGGCTGTCGTTGCGTTGCGATATGAATAAAAGAGCAGACCAACAGCCAACAGAAAATTGATCGCCAGGAAGATACGATTAGCTAATTGATATTGTGGAAACCAGGCACTTGATTGAACCGCCTGTGAACCCCAAATCAGGTATGGCAGTCCACCAAGTATCGCTATTGCATACAAGCCGATCAATAAATAGCGACGTCCTTTTAAAGGTGTATTTTGTGGAAAATAAAAGTGAAAATGTACCGCCAGTGGACCAATGATCCATAAGAGAATGTTCACCAAACTAGAAATCCATGGAGGACCCAAATACGAACCCACACCAGCGACCAATAGCAGAGCCGTCACCATAAAGAAAAGGAAAAACAGGTTAGTCGCCTCACTGGCCGGTTTAAAAGCCTGGATTCCCACCCCAATCCCCCAGAAGATGAGAGCCACGATCAATGGCCCAAGACGGTTAACTTTCTCATCAAAAGATGGAATAACCAACCTGATGGGGACTGTTATCATATTTCCATCTCGCTGGATCATAAGATGAGCAGTATCTCCAGGACGTTTATTACCATAAATCGGTCGCGCCTCGATCATGGGTACCCCATCGATCGATAAGATAAGATCTCCCTCCTGAAGGGCCGCAAAATTGGGGCCTAAAGAGTCGATTTCTATGATTAAACCTGTATTGTCATAGTCAGTAATCCCGCCATAAGGATAGACCAAAGCCAGCGATACGCTCCAGCCGAGAAAAACTAAAACGACCAAAGCGAAAAGAAACGGCAAACTGATCCACCAACGTTGGGAGGTTTTCATTGTCAATTATTGCTAAATCGGTTATCCACGCTGAAAAGATTTTATCACAAGTAGGGTTATTTATTCACAAACCGAATTGTAAGGCAGAAAATACAGCTACCCCCTCTCCATTGTCAGAAAGGGGGTAGAGAAAATTAATGATCTTTACAAGAAATTACAGGCTTTGCAATAAAAGTAATAGCTCTTCCTGTGCTGTATATGCTGGATTTGCATTTTCCAGGAATGACGAAGCCATTGCTTTATGGCGCTCGATCTCTGCCACCATATAGGTCGCAGCCCCGCTAGTATCAATGAGATCCAAAGCTGATTCGGCTGCAGAGGGATCGATTGTGGCAACTCGCAGATACTCTCGTAAGCGCGCCCGCTGAGCAGGTGGGGAAACTTCCAGTGCAAATACAGCAGGTAAGGAGCGTGCCAGTTCAGGTCTCTGGCCCGGTACTCCCGCTCCTTCAGGGGAGCGTACCTCATCAAAATCATCTAATAGCTGGATCACCAAGCCCAAATGTTGTCCAAACTGCGCGAAATTCTCCAACCTGTCAACCTCATCAATCGCTAAACGGGCTCCGCTGCGACAGGCCAAGCTAAAGAATACCCCCGATTTCGCTTCAGCATTTTGCCAATATTGTTCTAGTGTGGGCTCAGGGTTGGTTAACTCGCTTTGTTGCCCGCCGGACATGACAAGCAAACTTTTATAAAATTTATTTGCGATATCGAGTGCTGCCTCCTGCGAGGCTCCATGCTTATAAAGATCATTCAACGCCCAGGAGGCGCTAAAATAAAGACCTGAAGCTGCATTCAAGGCCGCCGCTGTACCCTGTTCATCCCACCAAGGATCGGGCACGTCTTGGTCTTGCACACTGTCCATCAGATCAGCAGCGGCGTAGAACAACAGCCAGGCAACTGTGAGCCGGTTCGCCCAATGCAGTTCACCTCCAGCTGCCTGGCAGCATAATCCCGGTAAACGTGCCAACCGGGACAGACTGCCATCCGTCCCGGTAGTGTTTGAATGCTGAAACAACAAACCCAGGCGCATCACATCAACGAGATCCTGCCACGCACCTGTTTCTGCCCACAGAGCTTCTATTTGTTGTTGTAGTCCTTCGGTAAAATCGGACAAATTTACTTATTCAATTTTTACCGCCACCTGGCAGCCCTATCATCTGCGATATTGACGATATGCATCTTATCCTGACCAGCCCGGTTGTGGGCAGTCAAAAGGAAGGCCAATTCTTCCTGGCTCAGTTCATATCCCTTTTTTTTCAACGCAGATTCAGGATTGGAAAGCAATTGCGAGAGAAAGTCCGTATCTGTGGACATTTGATAGACTACTTGGGCGAGTGTCATTGTTTATCTCCTTCTTTAGGATACAGAATTATTTAATTGTAGATAATGTGTAAATCGATGTTCAAAGTCAAATTTCTGTGAAATATCTGTCTCCAGCGTCACCTCCTGTAGCCGCACTCAATGCGTGATGAATATTTAATTACGGACCTAACAAATTTGAAAGCTTATGGTACAAGATAGCATAATTCTATATGTTTGTCAAGGAAAATGATTACTTGTTTCAGGTGACATTGTCATCAGACCAGTACCTTATGAAAATCAAGTTGGAAAAAACGTTCCAAGCCTTAAAAACATCTAATAGAATCGCTAATAGCATCACTCCAAACTGGCGCTAACGATACCAACATTTCCCAACATAATCCAGAATTTTTTGATTAAGTCTAAGTTACTATAGAGTTAAGTGGGTATCTGATGAAATTCAATAACCGCCGCTCATACGAGGATGATATCGAAAAACTTTATTCATCTTCTAAGCGAACCACAACATTTTACGCATTTTTTTGAAAATCTACTGAATGCAAATGCACCGTTGTGTGATATATATATGTGTCATGCAGTTGAAGTAGTATGGACCCGGAAATGAGCCTCGTTGACTGCTTAAGTCCTAATGTAAAGAAGGCCATAGTAAGAGGCTATTTATCATTATTAGTTCAGGATCCTTTATATGTCTAAAAAAATCATGTACACAATAGACTTGCACTTCATGGACATTCCAGGAACAATTACCAGCTATTTAATCCCACATAAACGAGGTGGCGTTCTGGTGGAATGCGGACCTGGATCTACCCAAGCTGCACTCCAAGCTGGTCTTGAGCTTCACGGACTTTCCCCGGGCGATATCACCGACGTTCTACTAACGCATATCCATCTCGATCACGCCGGAGCTGCTGGATGGTTGGCCCAACAAGGCGCGCGCATTCATGTTCACCCTAAAGGTGCACCGCATATGCTCAACCCAGAAAAGCTTCTCGATAGCGCCGGACGCATTTATGGAGACACGATGGAATCCCTATGGGGAGAATTCCTTCCTGTGGAAGAAGAACGTCTTTCTGTAGTCGAAGATGGTGACATAATCGATGTGGATGGTTTACAATTCCGCGCTATTGATACACCAGGTCATGCCAATCACCATTATGTTTATATATTTGAGGATATATGTTTCAGCGGTGATATCGGGGGGGTACGCTTAGCTGGTCTACATCATTTGCGTTTGCCGATGCCGCCACCTGAATTCCACCTTGAAAAATGGCATACCAGCCTAAAAAAGCTCACCCAGGAGAACTTCGATCGAATCGCGCCGACCCATTTCGGCATATACAGTGACTCACGTTGGCATCTGAACGCAGTAGAAAAGGCATTGGATGAAGTGGAAATTTGGATCGAGGCGACATTACCCAATGATCCACCAATTGAGGCTCTCAATGAGCAGTTCTTAGAGTGGTCTCGCACGCGTTCTCTAAAAAGTGGACTCGATCCTGAACAAATTAAGGCCTACCAGGCAGTCAACCCAAACTCGATGTCCAGTGTTGGGATCCATAGATACTGGCATAAGTACCGGGCAGGAAATTTATCAGGACATAATGAATAACCATTCCTCGCAAATTTCAGACCCTTGTGGGTATGATCTGCCTGTAGAATTGATCCGTTCGCTGCGGACGGCGCGACAGGTCGCCGTACTTACCGGCTCTGGTATCTCAGCTGAAAGCGGCATACCCACATTTCGAGAAGCCCAAACCGGACTCTGGGCGCGCTACGACCCTCAAGAGCTGGCAACCCCTCAGGCTTTTCGCAGCAACCCTCGCCTGGTATGGGAGTGGTACACCTGGCGCCGCGAACTTGTTTCCCAGGCCGAGCCCAATCCTGGTCATATCGCCTTAGCAGAACTAGAAAAACGGCTTGGTGGGACAGATTCTCAGTTCACCTTGATTACACAAAACGTAGATGGACTTCACCAGCGGGCAGGAAGCCAAGCGATCATCGAGTTGCACGGAAACATCATGCGAACGAAATGTTTTAATGAAGATACACCCGTTGAGAAATGGAATGATATTGATGATATCCCGCCGCACTGCCCTAACTGTGGTGGTCCTTTGCGACCTGACGTGGTCTGGTTCGGAGAAAATCTCCCACCAGATACTCTGCAATCATCTTGGGATACCGCTCAAACCTGCGATCTGTTTTTTTCGATCGGCACATCAATCCTCGTCGAGCCTGCAGCATCTCTGCCATACATTGCCCTACTCCAGGGGGCTACCATCATCGAGGTCAATCCATCCGCAACCCCGCTGACTGAGCAAGCGACTTACGTTTTACGAGGTCCTGCTGGAAAGATTTTGCCACGACTAGTACAGGCAATCTGGGGCAAATAACGCTCGGTTCTCGATATCAAGCCCGACCAGAACGCTTAATGAAAAAAAGGATATGCTGCGTAGTATTTGCTAGCACATCCTTATTATTTGGTAGTTAAGCAGAGTTAAAACATCAAATCATTGATCATCTGGATTGTATCAGGACCGGGGCGAATCCGGCTCTCTGGTAAACGATTCAGTGGTGTATCTGGCAAATTGTAAATATCAGTCATTGAGGGCTGATCCGTATCGATATAGATCAGGCCTGTTATCAAACAATTGCAATCATTGGCCTCCTCAAGGACACGAATTGCCGCGGATCTATCAGTTGGGTCGTAATCACGTTCCAGTTTCTTGAGTACGACCATAGAACCATCATGCATAGTAACTTCAAGGTCTTCCCCGTGCTCATACTCAACCAGGATCTCCTCTGCGGGTGGCACAAAGGATAGTTCATGTAGGGCTATTTCATGGTGTTTACCCCAGGAATACGAATGTGTCGCCGAATCCTGGTTATTAAAAGTCACACATGGGCTGATGATATCCAATACAGCCACACCATCATGGCTTAAAGCAGCCTTGATCAGCTCTTTAACCTGTCTCGGGTCACCAGCAAAGGAACGTGCTACAAAAGTAGCATGACCGACCAGGGCTTCCCAGGCAATATCAACTGGCATATAGCGATTTGTACCCTGACCTTTCAGGGTTAGACCTTCTTCCGCCGTTGCAGAGAATTGACCCTTCGTCAACCCATAAACACCGTTATTCTCTACAATATAAACCAAGCGCATATTACGGCGGATGACATGTTTGAACTGCCCCATGCCTATACTGGCGGTATCCCCGTCGCCGCTCACAGCCATACCCTTGAGCGTGTGATCAGCAAATAATGCGCCTGTGGCGATGGAGGGCATTCGCCCGTGAAGTGAATTGAATCCGAAAGAACGGTTCAAGAAATAGGTAGGGCTCTTACTAGAACAGCCAATGCCGCTGAATTTGACAATATCTTCCGGAAGAATATCCATTTCATAGCATGCAGTAGTGATCTGGCTTGAGATGGAATTGTGACCGCAACCCTGACACAATGTGGTGGGATTACCACGATAATCAGATTTGCTAAGCCCAACAAGGTTTACCTGAACACGAGGTTTTGTCGTAGATGCTTGGTTCGTCATATTATTTCTCCTCATGAGCCAGGATTGAATTGCGCACACGGTTGGCTGTTATTGACAAGCCATCAGTATGAGCTAATGAGATCAACTTCGTTGCCTGGTCAGGATAATCTAAGCTGAGCAACTGGTGAAGTTGCCCA
>DAOVXM010000332.1 GCA_030636125.1 Chloroflexota bacterium
CGCAAAATTGGTGTGCTGAGGGGCGTAAAGCCCCTCAGCACACCAATTTTGCGGCTCTGCCTGTCTTAGGCTGAGTAGTTATCGAAAATCATTTCATCCTGGCACTCCCCCTGTGCCAATGGCAACCACACATAAAATGAGGTGCCTTCTCCTACAAGAGAATCCACCTCAATTTGGCCACCATGATTGCGGACAATCCAATAAGCTATTGATAAACCAAGCCCGAAACCCTTTCCCTCTCGTTGCCTGGTGCGGGATTTCTCCCCTCGATAAAAACGTTCAAAGATGTAAGGAAGATCATCCTCGGGGATTCCAGGTCCATTGTCACTAACCGTCAAACGCGCCCGGTTACCTTCCTTTCCTAAACTAACCACGACCTCTCCACCGGCCGGCGTGTAATTGATGGCGTTGCTGACCAAGTTCACCAAAACCTGTTTAAGACGGTCATGGTCCCCACATACCAACACCTGGTCAATATCTCCAAGGCGTAATTTCAAACGATTCTTAGCCAAGATTTGGATTTGCTGCATAACTTCCAAAAGCAGGGTGTCCATCTCGACAATGGCAATAGACAAGGGCAGTTTTCCCGATTCGGCTTGAGCCAACAAGAGCAAATCCCCGACCATGCGGGTCAGTCGATCGACCTCTGCCTCAATACTCTTCATCGATTCCTCATCCGTACAATTCATGCGCATCATCAAGTCGATATTGCCGCGGATAACAGTTAATGGTGTGCGCAATTCATGCCCCACATCTGTCAGGAATCGACGCTGTGTGTTGAATAGATTCTCCAAGCGGCTTAAAGTTTGGTTGAAGGCATGTATCAATTGTCCCACTTCATCATCGGGTGGCCCACTATAAGGAATACGCCGAGAGAGGTCATCCGCGCGTGTTATTTGAAGCGCTACATCAGTAACATCTTCAAGAGGAGCCAGCGCGCGCCGGGTGCTGTACCATCCGGCAAAACCTGCCACGCTCATCGACACGACCACCCCCACAAATAAAATCACCAACAAGGATTGCTGGGTGGCATCTACCACCGCCAGGCTGGTACCTGCCTGCAGGGTTCCAAGCAAGCGATCCCCTCCCCCTATCACCAAGGGCACAGTTAACACACGTAAATGTATCGAGCTTGTTTGTGTATTAAGAAAAGAGTCCTGAAGAACCGGTTCGCTCGATTGTAAACCCAGCGGATCAATCGGGCGGTTTAACAAGGGAATGTTAGAGTAGATCAAGTTTCTGTCGCGACTCCAAATTTGAAAGAATATACCTGGCGATAATTCAAGAGTCGTGGTTTGCTCAAGTTTCAAATCCCCCGAGACATCCACATATATGTTCTGCCAAACATCTTCTATCGTCCGTTGGAGAAGACTATCGATCTGAGATACTAATATAAAGCTGACCGCCCCGTATACAGCAACTCCAAAGATCAACAAAATTCCCCCAACGATTGATATATACAGGACGGCCAAACGTGCACGCAGGGACATTCGTTATCTGCCGAAAACCTTATTTTTTCATACGGATGGTAATATGCTTACGCCAATGCTGCATGCCAGAGATAAGTTAATTCTCCTCGCGCAACACGTAACCCATGCCGCGTACGGTATGGATAAGCCTTGGCTCACCATCCAGCTCTAATTTCTGACGTAGATAGCGAATATACACCTCGATGATATTGCTCTCTCCGCCAACATCATATCCCCAAACCCGGTCAAAGATCATATCGCGCGTCAAAACCTGCCGGGGATTCCTCAGAAATAATTCTAAGAGCTCATATTCCTTGGCCGTTAGAGAAATGACTCGTTCCCCCCTGGCAGCCTGTCGTGTGCCGGTGTCCAGAGAAAGATCGGCAAAGCGCAAAACCTGGGGGCGGCTCGGCTGGGCGCGCCGTAGCAAAGCGCGGATGCGCGCCAGCAGCTCATCCAGGTTGAACGGCTTTACCATATAATCATCCGCACCCATATCAAGACCCAGTATGCGATCGTTTACGGTGTCCTTAGCTGTGAGTATCAAAATTGGCACAGGATCACCAGCCCTCAAACGCCGGCATACTTCCAGGCCATCGATACCGGGCAGCATCAGGTCTAACACGACTAAATCTGGTGGGTTATCGCGAGCAATTGCCAGGCCGGATTGTCCATCAGCGGCTGTATCAACGAGGTAACCCTCATAAGCCAAGCCCCGACGTAGAAACGTCAGAATCGCCTCATCATCTTCAATAATTAATATTCGTGAACTCATGAAGCCCTCCTAAACTAATCTGATATTGGCATTAATTTACTTGTTGCCAATTAGAATCCTGCCAACCGTATTCAATCGGCGGGCGAATATTTTTTTATTTACCCAGTTCCGCCGGTTCTTTTATACCATAAGCCTTGAATAGTAAAAAGGTAACTGCTCAGGCTGCGGTGAGAAGTCTCGGAAAAAGAATATCTAATTCAGCGGATGGTCTTAATTGAATTAATTTTACCACTACGCGTAGCGGGAATATCCTCGCCTTAACGAGGCAATGTTTTCTGCAACACTTGCTTCAGAATTATAAATTGCCGAACCAGCCACCAGCACGGTAGCCCCAGCATTTACAACCTCAGCAATATTATCAGCCTTTAATCCGCCATCCACCTCGATTTCCACCTGGGAAAGCTTGCGCTCTTCCAACATTTGACGAACCCGGGCGATTTTAGCTGTGGTTGTGGGAATATAGGTCTGATTGCCAAAGCCTGGGTTCACCGACATCACCAACACCTGATCTACATAAGGCAAGATCTCTGCTATCGTGGTTAGCGAAGTGGAGGGATTGAGAGTAACCCCAGCTTTAACCCCCAGTTCTTTGATCAATTGAACGGTGCGGTGCAAATGGGGGCAAGTCTCGACGTGGACAATCAAGACATCCGCGCCGGCCTCAGCAAAGGCAGGCACCAAACGATCAGGTGCCTCTATCATCAGATGAACATCCAATACCACCCCAGCCGCCTGTGTAATCGGTTTAATAGCTGAGACAACCACCGGACCCATGGTCATATTAGGAACAAAATGGCCATCCATAATATCGACATGGATATATTCAGCCCCTGCATCAATAGCTTCCTGCACCTGTTCGCCCAGTTTGGCAAAGTCAGCAGAAAGTATCGATGCGGCGATCTTGACACTCATTAAATACACTCCTCAAGTAGATTCTTGGATGAGGGTATACCGGCAAAGATGTGTATGGGGGTGTACAACCCCACGTGTACCAGTTTTCCGGATAAAACCCTATGCGTTATTTATATAACTAAATCAACCTATTTACGACCACTAACTGCAACACTTAGCTTCGTTCCAGTGTTCGGATTCCATCCAATCCTGCTACGATGACTTGATCTGCCATATCCAAAAACAGACCGTGTTCAACAATCCCCGGTCTGTCTGCCAGGCTGCGTGATAAGGCGTAAGCATCTGTAATTCCATCCTCAAACCAGCAACGAACCAGGTAATTACCATTATCAGTCACAATAAGAGAACCGTCTTCTTCGTGCCACAGTTCAGCCCGGCATCCCAATGCCTCCAGCCAAAACACTTGAGCCTGAGCCTCAAAAGGGGTGATCTCGACCGGTAAGGGGCCTCGACCGAGTCGGGGGACTATCTTAGACTCGTCCACAGCAATTATCAAACGACTGGCATGAATTTCCACGATCTTTTCCCTTAGCAAGGCCTTGCCGAGGCCCTTGATCAAGTTTAGCTGTGGATCCACCTCATCAGCACCATCTAACGCCAAGTCTAATTTTCGACATTCAGCCAGGGTTGTGAGCTGAATACCCAACCGGCGCGCCCGCGCAGCAGTCGCTTCTGAAGTGGGAACAGCGAAGATATCTTTAAGAGCACCTCTTGCTATTCGTTCCCCCAGCATATCGATGAAATAAGCCGTCGTAGAACCGGTGCCCAAACCTAATACCATCCCATTGCGAACGAACTTAAGGGCTTGACTGGCGGCTTCTTGTTTGAGGATCATTGTGCGCCCTGGTCTTGGTAAGTTCCTAAACCCGGTATGCATCACCGGGTGTTATAGTTGCCATCCAGGCGGGAAAAATGCTAATCGTCCCCGAATAAACAACAAGGGAAAAACACCTATATTATACACCTAAGTAGGGAATATAAGTCGATTTAGCTGCTTGAAAGAAAGACTTCGGGAGTCCGAATGAAATCACGGCACATAATTGAACTAAAAATGATTTCGCAACCTTCACAAGGGTTAAACACCCTGCAATTTTATTGTGATTGCACTTAGTGTTCCGTCAAATGTGATTGTTAAAAAGA
>DAOVXM010000509.1 GCA_030636125.1 Chloroflexota bacterium
GCGCCAATTTTATACTACACCCAAGCTGCCGATACCTTGCCTGTGGTTGCCGTTCGTTTCGGCGTCCAGCCCGAGGAGATCACCTCCCCCGATCCTATCCCTGAAACCGCCCTGTTGCCCCCAAATCAGCTCCTGATTATTCCTCGCCGTTTAGCAAATACCACTTCATCGCAACACCTTATTCCCGATAGCGAAGTGGTTTACTCCCCATCAGCCATCGATTTTGATGTAAAAACCTACGTAGAAGAAGCAGGAGGCTACCTGAGCACATATTCGGATTGGCTGCAAACCACAAAGACGACCACCGGTGCCGAGATCATCGAGCGCGTTGCAATCGAAAACTCGATTAACCCACGTCTCTTACTGGCTCTGTTGGAATATCAAAGCCATTGGGTTTATGGGCAACCGGCTAATATGTCTGAAGCGGATTACCCGATGGGGCTGATCGACCTGAACGAGAAAGGACTTTACCACCAGTTGGTATGGGCTGTCAACCAGCTTTCCATCGGTTATTATAGCTGGCGTGAGGGACGGCTAACCGAATTGCAGTTCTCTGGTGGGATCACCGCTCAACTCGCTCCCGACCTGAACGCTGGCAGTGCCGCCTTACAATACTACTTCGCCCAACGTTACGATGGAGAACAATGGGTGCAGGCTTTGAATTCGAATGAAGGATTCCCAGCTCTGTACGAGTCTATGTTTGGCAGCCCTTGGATCCGGGCACAGGCTGTCGAGCCGCTTTATCCCCCCGGTTTGGAACAAATTCCAATGACTTTGCCTTTTCAAGTTGACCGCTTATGGAGTTTTTCAGGCGGTCCGCATGGTGCCTGGGAGCACGACGGTTCTTATGCTGCTCTAGATTTTGCCCCAGCCAGCTCTGAATCTGGTTGTGTCGAGTCCAGTGCTTGGGTCACGGCATCTGCATCAGGCTTAGTAGTACGCTCTGGAAATGGGGTAGTCGTTTTGGACCTAGATGGCGATGGTTACGAACAAACCGGTTGGGCGTTGTTATACCTTCATGTTTCAGCAAAGAAGCGCGTACCCGTCGGCACCTGGGTGGACGTTGGTCACCCTCTTGGACACCCATCTTGCGAAGGGGGTATGGCAACCGGGACGCACGTGCATATCGCTCGTAAATACAACGGTGAATGGATCGCAGCGGATGGCCCCATGCCCTTTGTGCTCAGTGGTTGGCAAGCTCACGCTGGCAAAGAAGCCTATCTGGGCACCCTCACTCGTGAGGGAGATACCATCCCAGCCAACACATTCGGCTCCTTTGAAACCAACATCATGCGCACCGCAGATGATCCCTTTGAAAGCGCGACCAATTAATTCTGCGTTCGTCTATTCCCAATGAAATCACTCGTAATAAGACTGATAAGCATATTTAAATTTAGCTTCCCTTTGTTGGTTCTGGCCAGCATGTTATTGAGCGCTTGCCAGTCCCAAGCCTCAGCCAATGAGCAATTTATCCCTCCAGCGCTTCCCACAGACGCACAATTACCCACTGAAACGCTACAAAAAGTCCTCGAAACTGATCTATTACAAGCCACCGCGACTCAATCGCCGCCTGTTATCAAGCTCACTCCAACAATTACTGCAACACCTGATCACTTGTCTTATTACGTTCAATCAGGAGATACACTTGACGTCATCGCACAACGATTTGGGGTAGACCCTGAACAGATCACTTCACCAGGCTCATTACCTCGAGATAAGCTTCTACCTCCCGGTCAACTATTGCTGATACCGCTCCCTGCCGAAGTCGTGTCTGACTCCGGAGTAAACTATTTCGCTGAGCGACTATTGCCTGATAGCGAAGTGATCTACTCACATTCCGCAACCGATTTTGATGTTGCGGAATACCTGGAACAGTCAGAGGGCTATCTGAGTCATTATCAAGAATATCTGCGCAGCACCGGATGGACAAGCGCGGCGGATATTATCAACCGCGTCGCTATCGAAAATTCGATAAACCCCCGTCTATTGTTATCTTTGCTGGAATATGAGGCCGGTTGTGTACTTGGACAGCCTGATGAATCCATTTCCAGCGATTACCTCATGGACATGCGTGACTATCGGCGCAAAGGGCTCTACCTGCAACTAGGTTGGGCCGCCAGCCAGCTTTCGGCCGGTTACTACGGTTGGCGAAACGGTACTCTAACAGAAATCCAACTGGCTGATGGTATAATACTGCGCCCAGCTCCAGACTTGAACGCTGGCAGCGTGGCATTATTAAACTTCTTCGCAAAATCCGTCACCGCCAATGAAAATCAAAACCTGTCTTGGGAAGAGGCTCTTGACTCTGAACAAGGCCTGCCTGCCCTGTACTCCCGCATGTTTGGCGACCCCTGGAAGCGCGCTCAAGCTATAGAACCCATCTTGCCTGCGGGGTTGACCCAGCCCGAGCTGACTTTACCCTTTGAGCCTGGAAGGTTATGGAGTTATATCAGCGGCCCACATACCGTATGGGAGACCGAGGGAGCCCAGGCAGCGCTCGATTTCGCCCCTGCTACTGCCTACAGCGGCTGCGTGCAGACCAATGCATGGGTGGTCGCCGTAGCGGATGGTCC
>DAOVXM010000156.1 GCA_030636125.1 Chloroflexota bacterium
CTACTACTTTTGGTATAAACTTGAATTTACAGAAAGAATGATACACCTACTCCGTATTCTTATAATCGTGTTTCTTTTGCTATCCAGTTAGCAGTAAGATGCATAAAGTGGAATATAATGCTTTAGAATCCTTTTTGGGAGCAGCATAATTCTATGGAGTTAATCGGGAGGGAGAGCCTTGATAAAACCTGAAAACACTCAATCCTTGGCTTCCGCTGAGGTAGCTATAGTTGGAGCAGGTCCAATAGGTTTAGAGATGGCAGCAGCCCTCAAAGGGGCAGGTGTTGATTATCTACACTTAGAGGCGCGTCAAATTGGTTACACGATAACCTGGTGGCCACGAGAAACTCATTTCTTCAGTACAACTGAGCGCATCGAAATCGCCGGAATCCCGTTACAGAACACAAGCCAACAACGCGCAACCGGTGAGGAATATTTGGCCTACCTGAGAAGTGTGGTGGAACAGCTCGATTTACAGGTCAACACCTATGAAACGGTGATCGATATCCAGCGACAGGAGGGTGGGTTTGTGCTGCGAACAAAAACTCACACCGGCGAGCGGAACTATTCCTGCCATAAGTTGATCTTAGCAATCGGAGATATGCACGCGCCGAATATGCTGGGAATACCTGGGGAGGATCTGCCCCATGTCAGCCACTACTTTGAAGATCCGCATAAATATTTCCGCAAGAAACTGCTAATCGTCGGGGGGCGCAATTCAGCGGTGGAGGCTGCGGTACGTTGTTGGCGGGTCGGTAGCCAGGTCAGTATAAGTTACCGGCGAGCAACGTTCGATACGGAGACTGTCAAGGACCAGATTTTGCCGGATGTCCTCACCCAAATAGAGTTTGGAAATATCGGTTTCTACCCTGAGACCATACCGGTAGAGATCACTCTCGAAAAAGTGATTTTGGCGAAGGTTCGCGGTAGCGAGAGGGAAGGGGAATGTATTGAATTGCCGGTGGATTTCGTACTGCTCAACACCGGTTTTGTGCAAAATCCACGCTTATTCGAAATGGCGGGAGTGAACCTTGTGGGCGAGCATCGTGCCCCAGCGTTCAACCCTGAGACGATGGAAACCAATGTGCCGGGGTTATTCCTGGTGGGGACGACGGCGGCTGGAACGCAGAAGCGCTATCGGCTGTTCATTGAGAATTGCCACGTGCATGTTGGGAAGGTTCTCTATGCACTGACTGGCAGGTGGCCTGAGAAACTAGGCACCATCCCTGAACGCCAATACGAACCACCATTTGAGTATATTCAAGCCAACTAAACTGAAGTGATACCAATCGTTTGCCGGGAAGAGTACTTGTTTAAGGGCATTACAAGTACGTTGCGATTATACTGGATGGTCTTCATCCTCATCTTTGTTGCTGCTTGCAGTGTGCAAAATGAAAAAGTAAGCACTTCAACACCAACCAATCCCTTACCAACAGAGACGATTCAATTGTCTTCATCGCCGATCCCCCAACCTTCTTTGACGCCGACCGAGACTGTAATCCCAAAAACTCCAACAGAAGTACCAGTAAAACAAGTATGTTCGCCATTCGAGGGCATTGCACTCAGTGAACTTCCAGAGACAGTTGTCAATCCTTATCATCCACCTCCTTCAGGCTCAGATGATCCGCACCAAGGCGTAGATTTCGCTTACCGTCTCAACGGGGATTCAATCGCTCTGGAAGGATTGCCTGTGGGGGCAGTCTTGGAAGGTGAAGTGGTGACCGTACTTAATGATCGCTTTCCTTATGGAAATGCCATTATGATAGAAACCTCGCTGGATGATCTTGCCGGTGATTCCATTGCTCAACTACAAATCCCAACGCCCGCACCAACACGTAGCCCTCATCCTGCGCTTACCTGCCCCATGGAAGACTTATCATCCGCATGGCATGCAGAGAAACGTTCGCTATACCTGCTCTACGCCCATCTCCAGGAGCCAGTGCCCTATGAGCCAGGTGAGAAGATTGTTTGTGGGCAGATGTTAGGGGCAACAGGCAGTACCGGTAATGCTCTCAACCCTCATTTGCATCTTGAAGTAAGGGTGGGACCTTCCGGGGCACAGTTTCCAAGTATGGCACATTATGATACGAGTGCTACTGAGGATGAAATGGCTTATTACTGCACTTGGCGTGTGAGTGAACTATTCCAATTACTGGACCCAATGCGTTTATTGGACTCAAATCCACTGCATAAAGATTGAAAATGAATTTAATTTCGTGTATACTGTGTCTGGAGGGTAATGAATGGTTTGAGTACCAAGATTATCTGGGAGGGAATCATGCCTGACGAGAAATTTGAGGAGAAAGAGCTTGAAAAGCGAGAAGAGAAATCACCGGAGGAAAAGAGTTGGGAGGAGAAGTGGCAACGTGATCCGATAAATACGGTTGCATGGGCTGCCATCTTCATTTGGGCAGGCTTAGTATTGTTAGCAGACAATCTTGGCTTGTTCAATCCATTGCGGGAGCTTGGTAGCGAAGTGTCTGGACTGAGATTTTTGGCTGATTTGCAAGTCTGGCCGCTAATTTTTATAGGCGCTGGTGTGATCATCCTGATCGAGATTTTAGTCAGGTTGCTAATGCCGGAATATCGCAAGCCGATTGGTGGAACACTGATCTTTGGGCTAATCTTGATCGGGATTGGGTTGGGAGATCTTTTTGGTTGGGTCGTTATTTGGGCGCTGATATTAATAGGTATAGGTTTATCTATAATTTTACGAGGTGTGACGAGTAACCGCTAAACGGTGGTCAACCTTATAATCGCCCCAGGTTAAATGTCATGAACTCGTCCCACGCGTATCGTAAAGGTGTCGCCCAACCTTCGCGACCGATGCAGCGGAAATAGGGAGGTTCAAAGGCTCGAATCAGGTCGCCTATGCGATAACGTGGTAGGACTGGCGTTGAGACGACCAAACTTCCACTTTCACCTGGACGCATCTCGTGCAGCATTTTTACCCCTGAAGGTGTCATGATTTCAAAGAAAAATATGTCGTAATTAGGCACCCAGGCGCGCTTTCATCGCGCTGCTGTCCAAACATACCTTCAGTGGCTCCATAGATTTCTCGAATAGCGGCTGGCCCGTATAAAGCATTAAGCGAAGCCTGGTGGCTAGTGTTGATTCCCGGTGCACTACCCAGGGTCATGATCTGGATCTGCCATAGATCCTTTGGATACAGCTTGTGCTCCCGGCGTAGGTAACGTGCGAAACGAATGGCTGTAGGTAGGACACCACCAACCAGGCTGACGTTTTCACCTATGCAGGTCTCATAGGCCAGAGCAAAACGCTTTTCCCAATCACTGATGGTCTTACCCCCACCGAGCGCATCGATATCATCTTGTGCAGGGAGTGAGCGGATCGGTGTAGAGGTAGATACATGTTTGGTATAAATACCTGAGCTGTATCCATATTCTAAGTCTTGGTCCCCGACTTTCACAGTGCCCACTACAGATGGGAAATTCAAATTCAAGTTAACCCCAGCGAACAGATCGTAACGCTGAGTGCTGGCAACGTAATTCATCATAGCCCGACCTGCGCTTATGCGAAAGCGCAGGTCAGTGGGGGTCATGGGTATAAATTTTGATTCCCCCTTTGTTGTACCACGTGTGATGGCCCATCCGATAGGCTGCTCACAAAGCAGTAAGTTTACCTCGCCGGCCATGACACGTTCGATTAGTGGCTTGTAGTCATCGTATGTGGCGATTGGAAAAGCCTGGCGGTAGTCTTCTATCGTTTCGATCTGATCTGCTTTATGCTTAACACCGTATTCCGTCTGAGCATAATCCTTGAGTAAGCGCTGTAAAACCCCTTGCTGAGCCTGGTTAGGATCTTGAATAGCATCATGCCAGGGTTGGAGCATCTGGTTCAATATCTGGGAGGCGGCTTGTGGGTCAATATTCATGCGATGAAGTTAGTTATTATCTGTCTATACTCGCAAGCGATCCTTGAGCACTTCTGATAGTTTCTCCTCAGTGAAATCGATTACGATGGTGCCATTGATGTCAAATGTAGGTGTGGTGCGGTAACCTCCGGTCCACTCTTCTAATTGGGCACAAGCTTGAGGAGTACCACTGATGTTCACTTCTGAATATTCGAGGTTGTGGGATTCTAACCAGGCACGAGCTCTTCTGCAGGCTGGACACCAACTGGTGCAGTATAGCACAATACCGCCATGAGGCAACTCTTCGGATTCTGTTTGATCTTTGGCTTGTTCCTTAGTGGCTGCCTCAGGGTCAATGCGGCGCAAGACCCTTCTTACTTCCTCGTTGTCGGGTTGGTGATCTATATCGTGTATATCGATATATCGAATAATACCTTGTTTGTCTAAAACAAAAATTGCGCGCTCGGAGGAGCCTTCAGAGCGCAATATTCCATATTTTTTTGCAATATCACCGTGCGGCCAGAAATCGCTTAGTAGTGGATAGTGAATATCACCAAGGCTTTCTGCCCATGCTTTCAAACATGGGACGTGGTCAACACTGATGCCCAGAACCTGGGCATTTAATCCCGCAAATAAAGCCAGCTCGGCTTCATAAGACGGGATCTGGCTGGTTCATATAGGAGTCCATGCTAGGGGGAAAAATGCCAGGACCACATTGGTACCCCTTAAGTGATTTAAGGTGACATCTTTATCTAGATGGCTTGGCACTGTGAAATCTGGGGTTGCTTGGCCTATATGTAATTGCATTGCGATCTCCTTCACAAATATTTCTCGTATTTTACAACAATATCCCTCATATCTGCAATGCCATGATGGCTTTTCCTAAAAATCCATTTTTATGATTCATACAAATGGAGGGATTATAGCTATTTGAGTTAGAGAAGGCGGAACTTCAAGGCTCAATCTCTACGACGACCCCGTCTTCAGCCCAGTTATATAACCATTTTGCCGTCTTAAGATCGAGGATGATACAGCCGTAGGAAGCTGGTCTGCCTAAGATGTTTGCCCAGAGACGACGTCCGTTAGAAAGTGTGGGAAGTCCGTGGATCCCATTCATAAAACCTGGCCAGGCCTCATAGATGCCCAGGAAATTCGGCATGGTCAGATCCCAGACGGAGGCATAAGCTTTGGGATCATGGGTTTGCACCTGGAATACCCCTGGCTGGGTGGGTGAGCGGTCCATTCCGGTGCTGATCACGTGTTTACCGAGCAATTCTCCATTCTCATAGACCCACATACGTTGCTTGCTAATGCTGAGAACAATACGTTTATTTTCCACCACCGGGAGTGGTAATAATTCATCGCGGGAGGGGATAGTCAATACCTGTCCTGCCAACAGGTTATCTGGGTCCATGCCAGGATTGGCATTTAGGATCACCCATAATGGAAATCCCAAGTTCCATCCAATTTTTAATAGGGTGTCACCAGATTTGACGATATAAGATGTGGATTTATGGCGAATACTTAATACGGCTGGTGTTTCACTACGCATGGCCTGGGCAATTATTGGGTTGCTCTCCGCTGGATCGATCCAACGTTCTGGTCCAAGCGCTTCGTCCAATGTAGCCAGGTAAGCCCCAACCTGATTTTCATCGACATTAATAATTGGACCTTGATCACCTGGAGATATGGTTAACCATGAACCGATCACATCTCTGGGAACAGTCCACTCAAATTTTTCATCGTAAATTGGGTCATATCCACGCACACTGATATGTGTATTGAGCAAATGTTGGGCTTTGACCAAGCTCTCAGAAACATCTGTAATCTGTGGGGCAACCGGCTTCAGAACAATTTTTAATTGACCAGATTCAAGCACTGCAATTGGATCTGACACGAGTGGCTTCATGCTCTCTTCGATATTTATCTCGTAACCCAATTCTGATGGTACAGGTATAAACTCATCATTCACAAAATGGATGGTTGCATCTTGAGCAGGCTTATATACCTGGTCGTTCAGAGAAACCAGCATTGCCTGAGCCGTTTCGGGATCAAAATTTATAATAGGTGTAATCTCCCAACCATTTCTGAACGCGTAGAGCATCTGGGCAATCTCGGCCAACATGGATTGTCCATGACCGATTTTGAGGGCTTCTTGAGCAGTTTGCAGAGGGTCGAGAGTTAGACCAAGGTCGGACGGCTGCAATATCCAGGTGTGAAGACCATCTGCAGCAAGTATTTCATTCGCCAAGTTCCAGACTTTATGTAATTCAATGGCTGCGTCCTGGGCGTTTAAACCAGTTAACTCAGTGTTCCCTACAAATATTCCAGGGATGATCAACTCGTTTGCTTGATAATAAGCGTATGTCCCAAAAGCGATCATTCCCGGCACAAAAATTAATAACATAAGACTTAACCCAGCGATGAAAGCGAGGAAAGTGAAATTTATCCCCTTCGTTTTTGTTCTTACAGTCTCAGGATGTGCCGGAGCACCTGCGTGTGGGTTATAAGGTGGTTGAGTCATCTAAAGATAAAAACGTAAATAGATCGAAATTCGTTCCAGGACATTTATTCATTGGGATCGACGTGACCTGCGGTGTTGGATCCAGTGACTCCA
>DAOVXM010000261.1 GCA_030636125.1 Chloroflexota bacterium
AATCCAATGCGAGTTAAGAACCGCATCGAATTACGCCAGCGGATCATAAAACAATTACAAACCCGAAGCGCTGCCGAGTGGGAAAGATTATTAAAGGAACATTCTATCCCATGCAGTCGCGTGCAGACAGTAGCTGACCTGATGGAAGAGGAGCAGTTGCAAGCGTTGAATATACTGACTCCTTTCCCGCATCCCCTGATTCCAGAATTACGCCTGATAGATATGCCAGTCAGCCAAGATGGAAAACGAGCTGGACAGCATCTCCCACCACCATCCCTGGGCTCTGACACGGACGCGATCCTAAGCGAATTGGGATACAGCACTGCAGAGGCAGCCGCCTGGCGCGAACAAGGAATCATCGCATAAGCCTGAAGAATCAGCAGAGTAGATCAATGGCCCTGTTAAAAATCCTATGTACCAGAGCTGGGATCAGGAGGATAAATGGCTGGCAGATATTTTGACGATCTTGATGAAGGGAAAACAATCAAACACTCTCTGGGGCGCACGATCACCGAAACGGATAATGTTTTGTTCAATGGCCTGACCATGAATACCCAACCCCTGCATCTCAACGAAGATTTTTCCAGTAAAACCCAATTCGGGAAGCGCATTGTGAACGGTATTCTGACTTTGGGGGTTGTCATCGGTATAACAGTGAACGAACTCACCGCAGGAACCATTGTGGCCAACCTGGGCTACGAAAAAGTAAACCACCCCCTGCCGGTCTATCATGGGGACACAATTTACGTCGAGACACGAGTACTCGACAAACGTGAATCTCGCACTAAACCTGATCGTGGGGTAATCAAATTGAAGCATCTAGGCTTGAATCAGCGCGGAGAGGTAATTTGTGAAGTCGAACGCTCGGTGCTTTTCCTCAAGCGACCATCTGAAACGTCTGCTGAATGAGGCTGAGTAAAGTCAAGATTGAAATCCCAATCAATATTTGCGATATGAGATAAATTTATGAAAATCTGGCGGATTAATATTCGAACAAAGCGTTATTCAATTGAAGATATTCCTGAAGCGTGGCAGCATCTAGGTGGGCGAGGGCTGCTGGCTAAAATAATGTTGGATGAGGTCAATCCGACGTGCGACCCGCTGGGTCCAAATAACAAGCTGGTGTTCGCTCCGGGTTTGTTGGTTGGGCACAGGCTGTCCAGCCTGGACCGGATATCGATCGGTGGCAAGAGCCCATTGACGGGAGGCATAAAAGAGGCCAATGCGGGCGGGCGTACGGGTTACCATTTGACACAGCTGGGAATTAAGGCATTGATCATTGAAGGTAGGCCTACAGAAGATGATTGGAAGACCCTTCATCTCAGCAAAAAGGGTGTTCGATTCGATGAAACGGATGGCATTGTTGGAAAGGGGGTTTATGAGGCCGCAGATAAGCTAACCGACCGGTATGGTGAGGAGGTGGCGATAGCATTAATTGGCCCAGGGGGAGAGATGAAGCTGCGCGCGGCCGGGATCCATCATTTAGACCTCGACAAAGTGCCTTCTCGGACTGCCGCTCGAGGCGGATTGGGAACAGTAATGGGCTCGAAATTTATTAAAGCGATCGTGATTGATATCGAGGGTGGTGAACCACCACCCATCGCAGATGAGCATGCCTTCAAAGATGCCAGAAAGCGATTTACGAATGCCCTGATCAGCCATCCTCAGACTACCTCCTACGCAGACTACGGAACAGCGGCCATGGCGAACATGTGCAATACTTATGGAGGTTTGCCGACCCGTAATTTCAGCCAGGGCACTTTTGAGCAAATTGAGAAAATAGGTGGGGAGCATATGCGGGAGGTGCTGCTCAAACGGGGTGGTGTTTGCAAGACTACGCACGCCTGTATGGCCGGTTGTGCAATCCAATGTTCCAACGTTTTTGGAGATGAATCTGGCAGTGAGGTGATCGTTGCCCCTGTGGAATATGAAACAATAGGCTTGATGGGCTCCAACCTTGATATAAACAGCTTGGATGTAATCGCACGCTTGAATAAGGAATCCAACGATTTGGGTCTAGACACAATTGAGGTCGGAGCAGCATTGGGTGTGGCATGCGAGGCTGGATTGATGGCATTCGGAGATGGGGAGCGTGCCATGGAATTAATGGGGGAGATTCGTGCAGGGACACCACTAGGCCGAGTTTTGGGTAATGGGGCTGCGATGACAGGGAAGGTCTTCGGTGTGGAAAGAGTGCCGGTAGTAAAAAGCCAGGCAATTTCGGCATATGACCCACGGGCGACCAAAGGCACTGGGGTTACTTATGCCACCTCACCCCAAGGTGCGGACCACACCTGCGGAATGACAATTCGAGCCAAGATAAAACAAACTCACCCCGATGGGCAAGTAAAAGTTTCGAGAGAGGCACAGATCAAAATGGCTGGATACGATAGCTTGGGTGCGTGTATATTTGCCAGCTTTGGCTTCGCGGATGTCCCTGAGACGATTTCAGATCTGGTCAACGCCCGCCATGGCACAAACTATAACGAGGATATCTTACAACAGTTGGGTCGCGAAACACTGGAGTATGAAAGAGAATTCAACCGTTTGGCAGGCTTTACAAATGCGGATGATCGCTTACCTGAATGGATGACGCGTGAAGCTCTACCACCACATAATACTGTGTTCGATGTCCCAGAAGAAGAAATGGACAATATATTTGATTTTGAAGCGGAATAATTATAGGAAATTTGTAAATCAGTGTCGAATAGTTCAGGTGGCTATAGGCTTGGTGAGATCTAGTGCCATCCAGATCAGGGTTTGGTGAGACTTAAAACCGGCAGATTGGATAGCTTCGCTAGCGTGACCGGCAGGATAGTCTAATGAGAAGGGACGCGAGGAGGTCAAGTGCAAGCGGGCATGGATCAGCAAATTCTTGATGGCCTCATCTTCATATTCTTCTTGGGTGGCGATCCAGAGATTATCCGCATAAGACTTACTGGCTTGCCAGGCAAGTACACCGATAAGCCGTCTATCCATTTGGGCTGACCATTGTTGAACATGGATATCATTGAACAAACGATATAGAAATCCTCGCAAACCTGGGCGGAGTGTATTGGAGTTCAGCGACAGGTGCCAGGTAAACTCCGGTGGGTAAAGACGACTAAACCAACCAAGTTGTGTTTTCCAGTCGGAAGAACGGCGTGCCCCGACAGTTACTTTATTTGCATCACTCGCCTGAAGTGATCCTTTAGAACGGAATAATAGATCAGTCAAAGAACCGTTTTCACAGAGCCAGGTGGTGCGGCGAGTGCGCTCATCAAAACCAGCAGAGTGGTATAGATCGATGGCGCCATCATTCTCCTGGCGGGCGTGCAACCAGATAGACTGGGCACTCCGCTGCCGGGCGTGTGTGATGGCTCTACTTGTTAAACTACTGGCGATTCCCCGTCGCCGGAAATCCGGATGAACTGCGACATTGGCAATCAGGTAATACCGCCGGCCTATAGAATAATATGGTATCAAAGTCAGATTACCAGCAAGCTGCCCATTTTCCTCCCACACATAGCCTGAAAGCGGCATCGAAGCTCGTTCAGCCACCAGACCAGCCCATTGCAGATAACTCGGATTGCGAGCGGCAGAACGCATCTGCTGCAGGTAGCGCTGCCCATCACGGTCAAGCGTATCGGCAAAACACAACTCTACAAGGTCAGCCACACGGCTTAAATCGCGACGCATGTCGAAGGGACGCACAGGTCCTGAATCAGGCTTAGTTGCTATTAAGTCAGTGGCAGTTGCCATATTAAAACCTCAATTTTTTTGGACAAAGAACGTACACCCCCCATTTTACCCTATTATCTCCCATTTTCCTTTGCCTTTTAAATATTCTCGAGTACAATAAGTCAAACATTTGTTCTGGCATTTTTTTCGGTATTCTTCTTCGATGTTGTGAGAAACGTAAATTAAGTTTTATTTGATAATCCACTTAAGGAAGGATTATGGCTCTGGATTTTCAACGGGTCCGTGAACAGGTAATTCATCTGGGCAAATCGGCTCCTCAACGAGAACAACGCTTAAACGATTTGCGCGAACAGGCGCAGGAGGTTCTCGAGAGTCACGCTAATGATATTGACTCTCTGCGCCAAAAAGTGCAGGAGGTTGTGCGCAAGCATGATCCATCTTTGCGTTGCGCGATGCCTGCCGATGAACCCATCAATGGACATTATACGGATCCAGTTCTCCCCCAGAGGTTAACGCTGCTGGCGGCAGACGGTTCCCAAATCTACCTGGACCGGCATGAAGCGGTTGAGTACTTCCTGATCAATATCGGCACCATCCAAATGAGCTACGGCCAGGCCCAAACACCCTCACCCTCAATTGAAACAGACCTGTATTACGGCGACCAACTGTATACTTTCGGCAGGTATCCCAGTGAGGAGCAAATATCGCTGATGAGGGACCTGAGCGAACGCCAGATTTTAGCTGAGGTGGCAGAACAGGTTCAAGAGCCACTCATCGCGCTGACGGATGGACCCTTGGAAATCTGGGGGTTAAAAAGCAATCAACCCGGAGATAGCTCAAAACGGGACAAAAGCCGGGATGCGTACCTGGAAAATTTATCCCGCTTGCAAGCTTTAGGGGCTGCAACCGCTGGTTATGTGGACAAACCCAGCGAGGATTTCCTCCTGCGCCTGCTTGAAATCGCGGCGCAACCCGCAGAGCAGGCAAAAGAGCGCCCCTTTTTCGGAGTCCGCGATGCCGATCTCTTTTATCAAATGCTCGCACCAGGGGAACGATCGGCAGTATTCGAGATACAATCCCGTTCGGCCGGCATCTACAAACGCCAGCAGCCCGGGCTGGCGCTACACTTCTTCTATCTGAACGTTGGCCGTCCTGGTAAACCCTGGCTAGCGCGGGTTGATATCCCAGGTTGGGTTGCCGGTGAGGCCGCTAT
>DAOVXM010000134.1 GCA_030636125.1 Chloroflexota bacterium
CAGCATCATAATGTCCTGGAATTCGAATTCTCTCATCTGTGCCTTTGAGTGTGTTAAGTGCCCAGATTAATCGCCAGGCAGCATTAGGAAAGATAGATCCACCCAGGCCTGAATGAACATCGATATTAGCCGTCTCCACAGATAATTCAACGTAGCAAATGCCCCTCAAACCCAAATATTGCATTGGCACATCCCGGTGATCGACTCCTCCAAATTCCCAAATACAGGCATCTGCAGATAATTTTTCACGATTGTTTTTTACAAAATCGTTGAGGTGGAGGCTGCTAGTCTCTTCTTCACCTTCTATCACGAATTTGATATTGCATGGCAGATCACCGTTATTTTCGAGTAAGGCATCGATAGCGATTAGACGGCTAGTAATATGACCTTTATCATCACTAACTCCGCGACCAAAGAGCTTGCCATCACGGATAACCGGTTCGAACGGTGGACTATCCCATAATTCAAGAGGTTCTGGTGGTTGGACATCGTAATGGTTATAAAAAAGTAAGGTTTTATCGCTACGTCCACTCCGTTCGGCGTAGACGACAGGGGCACCACCAGTGGACATTATTTCAACATTAAAATCCCGTCTCTGCAACATGTCGCGGACTAATTCGGCACATTCAATCAAGCCCCAATTTTGTGCTGCTACGCTTGGCTGTGAGACAAGTTTGGATAACTCGGCGATGCTCTCGTTTAGATGTGTTTCTAGATAAGCATCAGTTTTATTGAAAGGGTTCATTAGTTACTCCCGGGGTAAAGATCTGAAATTTGCTATTTTAGTGATGGTCCAAATTTGGAAAACTTCTTGATAAGGTAAATGACAAAGTATCTGGCTCCCAATACTTGGGATGCTTACTCTTAGAATTCTAAAATATTTGATCCAGCGAGTGCGAAGATGGTCATCTTTATCGTCTCGCCAATCAAACACCAGAAGAAGAACTTTAGTACTGGCATTTTTAAAGCGCCTGCGGCTACACCAGCGAGGTCAAATAATGGATTTGGTATGGCAGCGAGGACTAAAATTGTTAGCGATCCATTTCTTCTCATCCAGCTAGTGAAGTGTTCGTATACCGTCGCTCGTTCAATAACCGCCTGACCGCTAAACCCTGCCAGGTAACCGGATAGTTCTCCCAAGGCGGCGCCGGCTCCAGCAGCAATCCCAACACCAATTGGGTTGAAGACCGCGCCCATGGTGAAAACAATTGCTACACCAGGTGCTGGAAGGAGCACGGTGGCGTAGGATAGAAAAGAGAGTATGAATATCCCAGGATAGCCATATATTTCGAGTTGGTCGGCACGATCTCGAAGGGTGTAGACATAGATGGTGATGACAATGACAGCCACCAGCGCAAATATTCGTGCTAAAGTCAGACGAAGTTTAGAAGGTATTTGAGGAGACAATGGTATATTTGTCGTGAGCTTCGCTGTAATATGAGTTAAAAAAATCGGTGATATTACTTTTTATTATGCTTAACATCACACTTAGGCGAAATCATTTCTCCAGGATGGTCACAGAGTTCAACTTTACTCCCGGATACTCCGGTCTTTGAGGATCTCGCGGGGGAATTGCGAGGAGCACGTCCATACCTTGTACAACTTGTCCAAATACGCTGTGTTTTTTATCCAACCAGAGAGTAGGTATATAGGTTATGAAAAATTGTGAACCGTTTGTATTTGGACCTGCATTCGCCATTGAAAGAACACCGGGTTTTTCGTGTTTGAGGCTGGGGTCAAATTCGTCGGAGAACCTGTACCCAGGACCGCCTCGACCAGTACCCGTAGGGTCACCTCCCTGGGCCATAAAATCTGCTATTACGCGGTGAAAAATCGTGCCATCATAAAAATTCTGCTTTGCTAGGAATACAAAGTTATTGACCGTCAGGGGAACTTTTTCGGCGAATAACTCTAGCTGAATATCTCCTTTATCTGTATGAAGGGTCGCTATGTATTGTTTTTCTGGATCAATTTCCATTTCTGGGGGATGGGTCCATTGTTTAGATTGTGGGTTCATTAATGGTTCCTTTTGAGTAGTATTGGTAAGTCTAAAATGGTATAGTTATTTCTTCTTAGTTTCCCCTATTAGAAGGGCTTCCAAACGGGCAACAACCATGTCCATGGCGACGGTGTTTAAACCACCTTCGGGAATGATCACATCAGCATATCGTTTAGATGGTTCAACGAATTCAAGATGCATGGGGCGCACAGTTTCCAAGTATTGCTTGATAACTGATGTTGTCGTTCGTCCGCGCTCTTCGATATCACGCTGGAGACGTCGGATAAAGCGTATATCGGCATCGGTATCAACAAAGATCTTTACGTCAAATAGTGCGCGCAGTGTCGCATCCATAAAAATCAGAATACCTTCAACCAAGATCACTTGTTGTGACTGAATCCGAATTGTTTGTGAGGTGCGCGAATGTGTTTTGAAATCATACACAGGTAGTTCGATATTGTGCCCATTTTTGAGCTGTTGAATTTGCTCGGTCATCAAGTCAGTGTCTAACGAATTGGGATGATCGAAGTTAATTAGTGCCCTCTGGGCTGTAGGAAGGTTACGTAGATCTTTATAGTATGCATCATGGGGTAAGTAGGCTATATGTTTGGCACCTACACGTTCCAGGATGACGTTTGCTACTGTGGTTTTACCGGAGCCTGTTCCGCCTGCTATGCCGATTATTAAAGGGGTTGCACGTTTAAGCATGTTGGAATTATACTGGAAGCGACTGAATAATGGGGGAATCGAGACGACATTAAAATAATACGCAGCTCCTGGTAGGGTGCTGCGTTCTGAAGCCACCGAAGGGATTCGAACCCTTGACCTGACGTTTACGAAACGCCTGCTCTGCCACCTGAGCTACGGTGGCGACTAAAAACTACAGAGTTGCGGAGCTCATTATACAGGGGTTGATACGGAAATGCAAGGAAAATGGTTTAGATAGATCGTAATGGGTTGATGCTAGATTGTAAAAACTAGATTTGAGGTGTTCTTTGCGAATTGCGATGCTTTCATATCATACCTGCCCCATAGCTACTTTAGGTGGGAAGGATACGGGTGGGATGAATGTATATGTCCGTGATTTAACTCGTCAATTGGGAAGTATGGGTGTACATGTTGATGTGTTCACTCGCTCCCAAGATGAGCATGTTCCACACGTACTCCACGATTTAGGTTATGGAAATCGGGTAGTGCATATACCTTCTGGTCCTGAAGTCCCATTACCAAGACCGGAATTGGTTTCATACATTCCAGAGTATGTCAAAGGAATTTTATCATTTGCGGAAAGCAAGGGTTGCAACTATGATGTGATCCACAGTCACTATTGGTTGTCCGGGCTCGCGGCTCGTGAATTAAAGGAAACCTGGGATGTACCTGTGATCCATATGTTTCACACCTTAGGTGCGATGAAGCAGAGGGTTGCCCGTAATCCAGGGGAGGCAGAGGGGGAGTACCGTCAGGAGGGAGAACAAGATGTCTTACAGGTTGCAGACCGAATTGTAGCAGCTACGCCTGCTGAACTTGCACAGCTTCAATGGTTGTATCAAGCTGATACACGAAAAATCGTGGTTATTCCACCCGGAGTAGACCTGAGTCATTTCTATCCAATACCACCTGATGAAGCAAAAGAGTATATTGGAGTCCCACCTTGTGAGCAAGTACTTCTTTATGTGGGGCGTATCGAACCGCTTAAAGGGATTGACACCTTGATCGAAGCCATCGCAATTATGCAAAAGCAAGGACTTTATGTGTGCCTGTCAGTTATCGGGGGTGATCCGGAGTTGAGTGAAGAGGCACTTACCTCTGAGATGGCACGCCTACAAGGCATACGAGAGCAATATGGATTGAGTGAGTTGGTAACTTTCTTGGGAAAGCGGGGTCAGGATACGTTGCCATATTATTATTCTGCTGCTGAAGCCGTAGTAGTGCCATCATATTACGAATCTTTCGGAATGGTGGCTTTAGAGGCAATGGCTTGTGGAACACCGGTGGTAGCTTCACAAGTTGGTGGGCTTGCGTTTCTTGTTCAAGATGGTATAACTGGTTTCACAGTTCCATTCGATGAGCCACAAAAACTTGCTGAGTATTTGACCACTTTAATCATCGACCATGAATTACGCCAAAAAATGGGAAAGCAAGCAGCTGCTTTTGCTATGGATTATGGATGGGGAAATATTGCCCAAAAAGTGCTTGATTTATACAAAGAGCTTATATAGATTGCCTTACTAATTTAACCCATAAACCGGAATCGATGCTCCATGGATCGCCCGCGCGGCTGGGGAGGCGAGGAACATAATAACTTCCGCTAAGGCCTTCGGAGAGACCCAGCGTCCCAGCGTCTAAAATCAGATGAGGGCGTGGCTTTGCGATTCTGAGGAGTATCAATGGTACCTGGCAGGATGCAATTTACGTTGATATTCTGTTGTTTGAGTTCATCTGCCATACTTTCTGTCAGGCGGATCACAGCGCTTTTTGAGGCGCTATAAGCTCCCATATTTGCCCGACCAGCAAGTCCTTGTCTCGCTGCAATGTTGACAATTTTGCCCGATCCTCCCTGGAGCATAAAAGGGATCACAGCCTGGCAAGCGTTCAATACAGTCCGAGCGTTCAAGTTGAGAAGGAAGTCCCAGGTGTCCAAAGGGGTTTCATGAACAGGGGTTCCGGTACGGTAGCCTCCGGCAATATTCACTAGAGCATATATTTGACCAAACCGTCGGAAGGTTTCACTGGCCAAACTCTCAATCGATTCCTCAGCGGTCAGATCGATTCCTTCCGCCAAAATGTGGTCGTTTGAAGTTGCCAAGTCAGGAAATAATGTTGGTAATTTTCCCTGTGAGTGATCGACAAGCACTAGATTTGCACCAGAGGCCAAAAATTCTTGTGCAACACGGGAACCGAGGTTGCCGGACGCACCTGTTATGATCACAACCTGGTTGGTAAAGTCAAACATTTTGCATCTCCTCCAAGTATTTATGTTTATTTGATAGGTGAGCGATTTTTCCACTGCTTGTTTTTAAAAGCCAGCCTCTATTAACAACTTGAACATAGCGTAGAGCAACGTCCGAATTTTGGGTGATATGTTTGCGTATCTCATCGGCGATATTTAATCGTTCCTCTTGATCTACAAGATTTGATTCCGCTATGACGACAACATCCTCCGTGCCAATCTGTTCGTTAAAGACTCCAAAAGCAACAACACGGCCAGGATATACGCCAGTTATCTCTTCTGCCAACCGTTCAATGTCTTGGGGATAGATGTTTTTTCCGCCAACAATGATCAGATCTTTTTTACGCCCTGTAATATACAGCTCTCCATTAGCCAAATATCCCAGATCGCCTGTCAGGTACCAGCCATCAAGAAAAGCTTTTTGTGTAAGATTGGGCCGATTATAGTATCCTGTGAGCATACAGTCGCTTTTTATAGCGATTTCACCAATGTGACGTTCCGGCAAATTTTTACCCTTACTGTCCAGCACACGGAGATTTGTATTTGCAATGGTGCGACCCGCCGAAACCATTTTTACAGCTTTGTGGTTGTTTGGGGACGGTACCGCGATTTGATGGGATATCAAGGCTTCTTGACTAACAATATCTGTTGTAATCGGTGTATCAATCCCTCCCTGAGTAACTGCGAAGACGTTTTCAGCCATTGCGTAACTGCTTGCAAGAGCTTCCTTTCGTAAACCGTATGGCGAAAAGCGCTCAAGGAACATTTTGTGACTATTCCAGTGTATAGGTTCGGAACAATTAATTACAGCTCTCCAAGATGTTAAATTGACACTTTGAAGATCTTTTTCTCGTATTTTTTGAGCACAGAAATTGTATGCAAAATTGGGTAGCCAGCTTAGGGTGCCCTTATGATCGGAAATTGCTCGCATGAGTTTATGGGGAGCGCGAATCCAATCAAATGGGGATAAAAGCACCAATGGAATCCGGCTTAGAACAGGCAAGATAAATCCAGCAATCAAACCCATATCGTGATATAACGGCAACCAACTGACGATGACGTCACTATCTCTCACATCAAGTGCGCCGCGATAACTTTCCAGTTGATTAAATATCGCACGGTGAGATAGTGCTACACCCTTTTGTAAACCGGTGGTTCCTGATGAGTGCTGTAATAGGACGATATCATCTGGTGCAAATCTTTTTTCTTGAATATGATCAGGCTCAAGATCGCTTTCTAAAATAATCTCCGATGAGATCAGAACCGATCTTACCGATGTCGTGTCATTGATTGCTAGGCTGACTTCGTCCATAAACTCCCGGTCCGTGATCACTACGCTGGGAGCGGTAACCATAAAAAGTGACTGGAGGGATTGATGGTAGTGCTCCGGGGATAACTTTTCGGTGAGAAATGGCATGATCGATGGAATGGCACCGTGGAGTATAGACCCAAAGAATGCGTAGATCAGGTCTTCACCATGGTCAAGGATTAAGATCACCACTTCACCAGGCTGAACTTTCGCCTGATCAAGCGCCCGGGCATAGCCCGCGGCACCTCGAAAAAGCTGGCGGTAAGTTACTGGTTTATCAGGTTTGTGGTTGAATAACAGATGGATCGCAACCTGCTCAGGAACCTCCTGGTAAGTTTTGATCAGTTCCTGGGGGAATGTATTCATATTTATAATGATTGGCGTTCGTGGATAATGGATGCCAAGTCTTTTAGCGTATCAAAGGTATCAGCGTTTAGCTCAGTATCGTCAATATGAACGCCAAATGTATCTTCAATATAAAGCGCCATATCAACAAGGCTAAATGAATCGATCAAACCGCTAGAAATCAACGGTTCATCAGCCGATATTTGCCTGTTTGGTTGTTTCAGAATTTGTGCTGCGATGTATTGAGAGAGCTTATTGATGGTGTTGTCATCCATTATTTGTGATTCCCTGTTTTATCAAAAATGGTTGGATTTCCTCAATCTCTGGTCCCGCTACCTTATGCTATTTGGGAGCTGAAGATTCTTGCCAAACAGCA
>DAOVXM010000238.1 GCA_030636125.1 Chloroflexota bacterium
AGATTTTATCAACCCTATCCAACTACCTTAACTTCAGTTTCCCAGTAGATGATTTATCTCCCATGTCTACACAAGAAAATATTACGTATAAACAAGTATTGGATGCTTTGCTGGATCTAGACACACCCTTCGACCCCAGTTATCTTTATCGCCTGTCAGATTTAGGCGCTGAAGACTTAGAGAAATTACATAAAACCTGGCCAAATGTGCCTGCCTGGCGACGGAAAGCGATAATGGAGGATATCGAAGAACTGGGGGAAACGAACTACACACTTTCATTTGAAGCCATAACCCGGTATTGCTTAAAAGACCATGAACCTGGAGTTCGTGCATTTGCCATTCGTACCCTGTGCGAATATGATTTACCAGATTTGGTGCCAACCTTACTCGAAATGGTCGAAGATGACGAAAACCCTGATGTGCGCGCCGTGGCTGCCTCCGCATTGGGAAAATATGTTTATCTTGGGGAGATTGAAGAACTTCCTCAGAAATCCTTGAGATCTATTGAGGAAAAACTAATAACGGTGATAAGCGGATCAGATACTATGCTTGTGCGCCGCCGTGCTATTGAATCGTTAGGATATTCAAGTTTAAAAGAAGTATCGCCAATTATTAAAAATGCATACTTCTCAGGGAAGGTCGACATGATTGTAAGTGCCCTATTTGCAATGGGTCGCTCTGCAAACCCTGCTTGGCGGGAACTGGTCGTCGAAATGCTTGAAAGTGATAACCCACAGATTCGGGCTGAGGCCGCTCGGGCTGCAGGAGACCTTGAAATACGGATAGCTGCCCCCCAGTTGATGGCACTCCTGGATGACAGAGACGATGATGTACGCATGGTTTCTATTTGGTCGCTGTCGCAAATTGGTGGCGAAGGTATACAGGATGCATTTGAGGCTTTATACGAAGAAACAAACGACGAAGAGGAATCCCGGTTAATTGAGTCGGCGCTTGATAATTTAGCGTTTACCAATGATTTGCAATTGTTCACAACGTTGGATATCGCTGAGGATGATTTAGACAATGATTTCATCGACTTTTCTGAGGAAAATGAGGATTTATTGAATTGAATAGCCTGCTCATCCTGTTTGCCAATAATATTCTGCCCATCTTTCTGGCAGCGGGAGCAGGTTATTTAGTAGCAAAATATCTTGGCGTCAAGCCCCACTCTATCTCGCGCATCGCATTTTATATTTTCAGCCCATCATTAATTTTTCGCTTACTTACGACCAGTCAACTGAATAACAACGATATTTACCATATGGTTGGTTTCGCCGCGGCCAGCATGTTGGTGGTGGGATTTATCACATGGGTGATTGGGCGTATTTTGCGTATACAAAGACGTTTGCTAGTGGCTGTTGTGCTCACGGCGATGTTCGGCAACTCGGGAAATTACGGACTCTCGTTAAATCTATTTGCTTTTGGTGAAGACGCCCTCGCATACGCCAGCTTATTCTTTGTAACCGCAGCGATCCTAACTTATACACTTGGTGTGTTCATTGCGTCTTTAGGCTCCTCAAGTGTAAAAAAATCCCTACAAGGATTACTGAAAGTACCCGTTATATACGCTGTCGGATTAGCTTTCCTCTTTAATGCAATGAATTGGACACTCCCTCTAGCCATGGATCGAACAGTCAACCTGCTGGCGGACGCTGCCATACCTGTGCTTATAGTGTTAATGGGTATCCAACTGCGCCATACACGCTGGAATGGACAGGCTAAAGCATTGGGTTTGAGTAATAGCATGCGCCTGATCGGTGGTCCAATTCTTGCACTGGGGTTAAGCGTGGTCTTTGGACTGACAGGCGCTGCCCGACAAGCCGGAGTTACTGAAGCTGCGGTGCCAACCGCTATTATGATGACCGTGCTAGCAACAGAATACAATATTAAGCCATCGTTTGTGACCACTGCGGTATTCACCAGCACTTTACTCAGCCCCTTGACCATGACACCATTGCTCGCGTATCTGGGAGCATAAAATGCGCTTCAGAAAATTTGCTTTCATATCAATTTTACTCGTCGCGCTCCTAGCAATTGTAAGTTGGGATACAGATGCGTAGGCTGCAGCCCAAGGGGAGCAATTCGAGACAAGTAATGAATACAGTTTTGGTGAATATATTCATTTCCGGGCATACTTCACCGAGGAACAACCGATTAATAGCGTTGACCTTTTCATACAGATTGAGGGTGTGGGTGATACAAGAGCTGAAACAGCAGATGTAAGTAACCAATTTGAGATTTCCTATGATCTTGACCTCACCCGTCAACCTATCCGGGCCTTTTCAGAGATAATCTACTGGTATGAAATCACACTTCTGAATGGAGAAGTGTTCAAGAGCTCAGAGTTCAAATTTTCGTATGAAGACAATCGTTTTGATTGGAAAACAAGGGAATCAAACTCATTCAGCGTACATTGGTATGAAGGGGATAACGCCTTCGCACAGAATTTGCTTGATGTAGCCGAGTTAGGGTTAGAGAAGATTCAAGGGCTTCTACCCCTAACCTTAGAAGATCAAATTGATATCTATGCATATGCCAACGCCGCAGAGATGCGGGAGACATTACAAGCTTCTGGAAATAATTGGGTAGGCGCTCACACAGACCCAGACCTTGGGGTTATGGTTGTATCGCTTCCCGCGGTTCCCGAACAACGCCTTGAAATGGAACGCCAGATACCACATGAATTAATGCATATTTTGCTGTTCCAACATCTTGGTACTGGCTATTCTAACTTGCCAACCTGGTTGAATGAAGGCTTAGCTTCAGTTGCTGAACTTTACCCAAACCCTGATTATATAATTCTATTACAAGGCGCACAGGAAAACCAGGCATTATTATCGATCTCTTCCTTGTGCAATCCCTTTCCCAGAGACGCGTCAAGTGCATATCTAGCTTATGCCGAGTCTACCTCTTTCACTCGCTTCTTGTACCAAAAATTTGGCACATCTGGATTAGAGCAATTAATATCCGCTTATTCTGATGGGGTCAACTGTGAAAGAGGCGTTCAGACAGCTCTTGGAAGCTCTTTGTCCCAATTAGAGAAAGAGTGGCGGCAAGAAGTCTTTCAAGAGAACATAGTCTATACTGCATTTAGCAATTTACTCCCCTGGCTGGTTCTTTTAATTGTTATACTAGGAGTTCCACTGTTATTGATCCTAAAGGGATTACGAAGTAATACAGACAGCCAGTTAGTCGATACACACCCGAGGCAATAGTAACTGGCATTATCCATCCTCTGTATCAAATGATTTTGGAGGGAGTTATGTCAGAACCAGAAATATCTTGTTTCCACGCGATAGTAAATGGACATGTTCAAGGGGTTGGATTTCGCTACTTCGTGCAGGATAACGCTCGTTCATTGGAACTAAAAGGATGGGTACGCAATCGATGGAATGGTAACGTAGAGGTTCTGGCTGAAGGAGAACGCCAAGCACTGGACAAATTGCTAGCCGCGATACGCCGCGGGCCGCGAACATCTCTGATTATGGGAGTTAAAATAGAATGGCAACCAACAACTGGGGAATTCAATGATTTTCGTATTCGTCGAACTACCATTTAGGACAATAGTTCTCACAGGTAAACTTCACCCAAAACCGAGCCCCCGTTCTTTTAGCGAGACATGCCGCCCACTACCTATGATCAGGTGATCCAGAACCTCTACATCCAATAATTTACCAGCTTGAACAATAGCACGTGTAACAGCGACATCATCAGGGCTTGGTGTTGGATCACCACTAGGATGATTATGCACTACAATAATAGCGGCCGCCGCACGTCGAATGGCATTCTTGAACAACTCACCTACCCGCACTTGAGATGAATTTAAGGAACCACGGTAAACTGTATCGATTCTCAATACCCGATTACGTGTATCTAGCAACATCACCCACAATTCTTCTTGCTCCAGCGCGCTCATCTCGTACTTTACCAAATCAGCCGCTTCCGCTGGACTATGGATTGCCTTTCTATCTTCAGGGGATTCAAGGGTTAAACGATGCCCGAGTTCGAGAGCTGCCTTGATCTGTGCCGCTTTTGCTTGACCAATTCCATGCTGGTTACAGACTTCATCAAAATCTGCACGGTGTAACCCTGATATGCCACCAAAAGTATTCAATAAACGTTGTCCTACCTGGACCGCATTCTCTCCAGAAACGCCCACTCGCAATAATATTCCTATTAACTCGGCAGTTGTCAAGGCTTGTGAGCCTAGACGGGCTAACCTTTCACGGGGACGTTCTGATTCTGCCAAGTCCGTGATGCGATACGAAGTATTATTCTCATTCATCACCCCTCCAATAGATGATACCGTGATCTAAGTCCTACCAATACCCAATGTCTATAGTTGAATATACAATGGAATCAATAAGCTAGCAAGGAAAAAAACTTTACAAACCCCAACCATGCTATAATCGCGAGCAACGGAGTTTGAAATGACATTTGATCCATCATCTCTCGGAAATTTTATGCTGATACTGACGGCTTGGGGAGGCGCATTTCTCGCTGCCTTATGGCTTAGCCTGGTGATATGGACTTATCGTGACATTCGAAGAAGGGCGCGAGATCCGCTGGCACGTATTTTGGCTGTTCTTGTAGTGGCATTACTATTCCTTCCCGGGATCGTTATCTACTTAATACTGCGCCCCCCACGCACGCTTGAACAAGAATACCAGCACACCCTGGAGGAAGAAGCCCTCCTACAAGCAATTGAGGATGCCAGTCTCTGCCCAGGATGTGGCCGGCGAACGAAGGACAACTGGCTCGTATGCCCCAACTGTCACACAAAACTCAAAAAAACATGCCACCACTGTGGGAAACATATGGAACTACCTTGGAATCTGTGCCCATATTGTGGAACTCCTACACCGGGTATGCGTCGTGAAGGTCTGACCCTCGATGAAGCCTTACAACCAGTTCCCATTGAGACAGAAGAAGAATCTGAAGAAATAGAGACCCCAGAGGAGTAATTACAAAATTACCGCAATTATGTGATTGGCGGGATATATTTATAAATATAACTGATCACAAAACCGCCAATCACTCGGCAATCGGCGGATGAAGACTTCAGGTGGTTTCAAATTATTTTCCGCCGATTGCATAAC
>DAOVXM010000472.1 GCA_030636125.1 Chloroflexota bacterium
ACTAGAGCATTTTTTTGAGCGTCCTATGCCCAACTGGGGAGGGGATCTATCAAAACTCAATCTGGATGATATCTATTATTATGTTAAGCCTACTGACCAAGAAAGCCAATCCTGGGAAGATGTTCCCGAAACCATTAAAGATACTTTTGATAAACTTGGAATCCCTGAGGCAGAGCAGAAGTTCCTCTCAGGTGTGGGTGCGCAATATGAGTCTGAGATGGTTTATCATAAGATCCAGGAACATCTTGAGGAGCAGGGTGTTATATTTTTAAGTATCGAGGATGGATTACGTGAGCATCCTGAACTGTTCCGGGAATACTTTTCAACTATTATACCGATAGAAGATAATAAGTTTGCTGCCTTGAATAGCGCGGTCTGGTCTGGCGGTTCGTTCATTTATATTCCTAAAGGAATTAAAGTTGACCTGCCATTACAGGCTTACTTTCGGTTGAACGTTGCCAATATTGGTCAATTCGAAAGAACATTGATCATTGCCGATGAAGGTGCCCAGGTACATTATGTAGAAGGATGTACTGCGCCGACTTATACGACGGATTCATTACACAGTGGAGTAATTGAGATTGTCGTCAAGAAAGACGCGCGAGTGCGCTATACGACGATACAGAATTGGTCTACAAATGTGTACAACCTGGTCACTCAGCGAGCAATTGTGCATGAGGGCGCAACTATGGAGTGGGTCGATGCAAACCTCGGCTCGAAATTAACCATGAAATACCCCTCATGCTACCTAATAGGTTCAGGCGCTCATGGTGAAATACTCTCTATGGCGTTTGCTGGGAGGAACCAGCATCAAGATGCTGGCGGGAAAATTATCCATGTCGCTCCACACACAAGCAGCAAAATTACCTCCAAATCGATTAGCAAGGCCGGTGGCCGTGCTTCTTACCGGGGATTATTAAAAGTGCACAAGGGAGCAGATGATGTTCGTTCGAATGTCGTTTGTGATGCTCTTCTTCTTGACGAAGAATCGCGTTCTGATACTTATCCCTATATAGAGATCGACGAGGAAGATGTAACCATCGGTCATGAGGCATCAGTATCAAAAGTAGGAGAGGAACAACTTTTCTATTTAATGAGCCGTGGACTTAGTGAAGAAGAAGCAATCTCTATGGTGGTATCTGGCTTCATAGAGCCTTTGGTGAAAGAACTGCCCATGGAATACGCGATCGAAATGAACCGGTTGATCCAATTGCAAATGGAAGGCTCCATAGGATAAAACATGACATCAAGAGTAATTACAAGGACAAAGCGCGCAGACCGCTCATTATCAAAAGAATTTGCTTTTACTCGCGAGATGGTACCTGCCGGGTCTGGCGATGAGTCTTATCCTGATTTTATTCGTGAATATCGTACCAACGCTTGGGATGTTTTCGAACAAACCCCTATCCCTACTACGTTGGAAGAACCCTGGCGACGGACGGATTTACGAGGTCTTAAGGCAGGAAACTTTCGCTTGACCGATGAAGTAAATTCATCAAATCTTCCTCCAGCACCTGAAGAATTGTTACAATCCTTGGTGAGCGATGAGCATAGCGGTCAGATTGTGATGTTACCGGGTAACGAAGTGCGAGTAAATATTAATCCAGAACTGACCTCAAAGGGCGTGATCTTTACAGATTTAGCCACTGCTCAGCGTGAGCACCCAGAGATCTTAAAGAAAGTTCTAGGAGAGGTTGTGAGGCCAGACGAAGGCAAGTTTGCAGCATTGGCAGGTGCTATGGCTGAGAGCGGGGTTTTAGTATATGTACCACGCGGTGTTGAAGTATCACAACCACTCCATAGCATTTTATGGGGACCAGGCGTTGGATTTGCTTATTTCTCACATATTTTAGTCTGGTTAGAAGAAGGTGCTTCATTGACGTATATTCACGAAGCGGCTTCAAATACTGAGATTGAAGGGCAAACGCTACATGCTGGTATTGTTGAATTGTTTGTTGGGGAAGGCGCAAATCTGCGTTTTGTAGAACTTCAATCTTGGGGCGAACATGTATGGAATTTCAGCCACGAACGCGCCAGAGTGAGTCGCGACGCAAATATCGATTGGATATTTGGCGCAGTCGGTAGCCATCTCACCAAGAATTTTTCCGATATTGACCTGGTTGGTCAGGGCGCGACGGGTCGTATGTCCGGTTTTTATTTCACAGATGGAGACCAGCATCTAGATCATGATACTCAACAAAATCATTTGGCACCTAATACGACCAGTGACTTACTCTTCAAGGGCGCACTTAACGATCAAAGTCGGTCTGTTTGGCAAGGTATGATCTATGTTGCCCCTGGTGCTCAAAAAACTGATGGATACCAAGCGAACCGGAATCTTACCCTAAGTCGTCAAGCAAGGGCTGATTCCATCCCTGGTCTTGAGATTTTGGCAGATGACGTACGGTGTACTCATGGTGCGACTATAGGGAAAATTGATCCGGAGCATGTCTTTTACCTGCGGAGTCGCGGAATTCCCTATGATGAAGCCGAACGCCTTATCGTAGAAGGGTTTTTCGACCCAATTATGCAGCGTATCCCGTTTGAAGGAGTTCGAGCACGATTTCAGGATGCGATCTTGGAGAAAATGGTATAAAATATAAAAAGTAAATATAATTGAATAGGCCAGAGGTGAGCGGAGGGGCAAGCTCGGGAGTGGCGAGCCAGTGTATGGGGTGGCTCGCCTCTGGTATATCAGGAAGGCATAGCATATCTAATTGGGAGGCAGTTTTGGCAGAGCTTCAATTTACAACAGCACCTGATGGTGAAGAAACGTATAAGGTCGGCGACAAAGTGGAAGTATATTGTGATCACGAAAAGAAGGAAGAGCGTGTGCGTGGATGGCTGGTTGGGACGGTTGTCCAAGTTGATTCCAAAATGATCGCTGTTCAATTTCAGGAAAATGTGTATCTAACGGATGGTTGGATGATCCCGGACCATGTGTTGTGGTGTCCGAAAGACTCGACCAATGTCCGGCTTGGCCGTAAGCGCCGGCGAACTCGCGTGCGCACAAAGTAAGCGACTATTTTATTGGATACATTCCGAGCCACAAATTAAATCATTAAATCAAGCTTGATGCGATCGCTAACT
>DAOVXM010000293.1 GCA_030636125.1 Chloroflexota bacterium
AATCTTTCATCTGGATGCAAGTATTGGTACTCACCCCAATTAATACCCACTAAACGAAAATACGCCCCAATTAACAACACCCCAATCAGCAACAGATCTAAGATCAGAGCTTTCCCTTGTTTCTTGTTCGTATCGTCGTTCTTCATGGACATAATACTTTTATAACTGCTCAGGCTGCGATAAGAAGTCCCGGAAAAATGGTGTGCGTGGGGGGCGTACGCCCCCCACGCACACCATTTTTCCGGCTCTCTCTGCCCTAGTTACATACTTTTTGATAATCAGAACGCTGGTCGTCGAACATCGATCGGTTAGGTTTCAACCCTGGGTGGGACAAAAAACATATAAAAATCGCGCCCGGCTACTTCCGAAATATATTGCTGCAATACGCCTTGCGGGTACAACTGGCGTAGCGCCTCGATACTACCATTATCATCCAATTTAACCAAAAACAGTTTGGATTGTGGATTGCTCAGCGTATCATTAATTGCCTCTGACCAGATGGCATAATCTTTTGTTGGATAACCAGCATTGATCGCCACCAAACGAGTATCGACCCAATGAGGGTAAGCAACCACGTATGCGGAATCGGGATCTCCCATAAAACTCGTGAAATTATGGATCACCTGCCCCATTTCAGTAGTGTTCCACGAGGCGAGATCATATGAACTCTTATACTTGTTGAATACCAGATCATAATTCTGGAAAGTAGATAAAGCTAATAAAACCACAACAAGTCCACCAGCAAAAACTCTCCCTAGCCTGGGTTCCAATTTTTTTTCGAAAACATCCAACAAAGCATCCAAGGCGATGCCTAAAATTAGAAACACTGGCACGATCGCCCCTGCTGCTCGGTTCAGGGAAGGATTCTCAGCCGGGAAGGCTAATGAAAGAACGGAGGGTAACATTAATAGAGGCACAGACAAAAGTAAGAAAAGGTCAAACCATTGCCGCTTTCGCAAATAACGCATAAGTAACAATACAATTCCAAGGGAAAAAAGCGCCGCGGAGACCACATCCAAAGCTGGACGATGTGTAACTGAATGCACCCAGATTTCACCATTGTCCCAGGTGAACATGATCATAGCCTTCCAAAGATTTCCGAAAAAAATCTGCCAGGCTGGTCCAGGCAGTGGGCGTTCCAGCGATCCCAGACGCGAAAAAGAACGAAATGCAAACATTTCAGGATCTTCCAAAGAATATCGCAACAATGGTAAAAAGAGGACCATTGCAACCAGGGTTAATACGATCAATCCTTTCACCACTTGTCGCCGATTCCCTACAGATTCCCTATGTAGCAAATACAATCCAACTGCAATTACGATCACAATAGGTAAAACACGAATAGGGGTATACCCGTGTAATCCAATTCCTAATGCTAAACCGGATAAAATAAAATCATTCACTTTTCCCCTACGCAAACCTCTTACCAAAAAATACAATGCAGGAGCCACAAATAGTGGATATAACGGGAAGCGTAGCCCAACACGCGAAATGACATTCGGCCAATAAGCAATCCCAGCAAAGATCATTGCCAAAAAACCTGCGCGGCGGTTACCCAGCTCGACCCCTAATAAGTAGATAAAAGGCAAAGTTAACAAGCCGGCTAATACGGTACCTAGTTTTAAGCTGGTGAAGGAATAATCCGTCCCGAATACTCGGATTATGGTAGCTGTCAGGTACATTTGCATGGCTTCTCTACCAGTATTACGCGGAAAAAAAATTCGGGTTTGACCTTGGAGCACATCCCAAACATCCAGCAACTTTTCAGCATGGTCACTGACCATCTCAGGAGGAACCTGATCGATACGATATGCGCGAAAGAACACCACAACGGCTAATCCCGCCAGTACAATGAGTGTCCATCGAGAAATATTCAACTTCCATTGTGGATGGTCAATAAAATCTCGCACTCGGCCCCACCAGGATCGACCAGCGGAGGAAGGGACCCAGAATGCGCGCATGACCAGGAATATTGCCAATAGCCAAAGGAAAACATTTAGCGTAGTAAAAAGATTGCCGCCAAAAGTCAAAAAGGCAATCAAGGTGACAGGAAGTGCCAGCAAGAAATAAACAGGTCTGGTAACGAATGGTTTTGTGTTAATTTCCGTTGACTGGGCTTCACCTTGCCGGGGTGAAGGTTTCATCCATTCAGAACGCCAAAACGCCCAAATCAAAAAAGCAAAGGATATGAGATAAAGGAAGAATCCAATCTTCCAGGTACGATCGGGACCCGGCTCAAGCGTGAGTTGAGCAATCAAAGCCAAGCATAAAGCTAACAGAGCCTGCCAGGGCCAGGGAGCCGATTGACGAGATGGTTGTGGAGTGGACTGGGTGGATGGTTCCGTAAATTCGCGGGGAACAGCTTCTGGCTGGTGACCGCTCTCAAATCCTTCGCGATCCTCAGCCTGCTCATCAGGCTCTAATACCGGAATCTCGGGGGCAGGGCCTCTCCAGGGAGTCAGTTTAGCTTTGAGATAATCCAGAATACTAGGTTCATCCATTATTATTTATCCGCGATAACGATCATACTTTCACCCATACGAAGGGGTATGATACCCCATCCCAAAACTGCCTGCAAGCCCCCCGGTGCGCCAAAGAGTAGCTTCTGAAAAGCACTTGGCAATAATGGCATATAAGGGGCATCCCAAAACCCGTCCGAGAAAATACGTCTTGGTTTAATATTGCTGGTTTTCAATAAGCGAATCCACTCAGCAGGTGGTAGTAAACTGATATGTGTAGGATCTTTATATCCTATCCAATTCTCTTTCTTAATAGAGCGCATTGGAGAATCTAGATTAGGCGTTGCCATAAGCAGCATACCACCTGGTGCTAACACCCTACTCAACTCAGCAATCGCTTGATCAGGATGTAGTAAATGTTCTACCACATGCTTGGCTACTACAATTTGGAAAGCTTCGTCAGGAAAAGCCCCTAAATCATCAGCAGAAAGCAACGCAAAATGGCCTTGGGGTACGTTCACATAGGCTTTGGCTAACACCCAGGCATTAATATCAGTACCATATACCTGGTAACGGTTAGCCAGCCATCCCAGCAAATGTCCAAATCCACAGCCAATTTCCAAAATCTTTCCATGAGATGGACCATAACGGCGAACTAATTGAGCATAGAACCGGTTCGACCACCAATACTGGCTGAAGCGGTTGAAAGACACCTCCGCGTAAGCTTCAGTCTTAAAATATGACTCATCGAATTGTTGAGGCGACTGTGACATTATAAATTCGACTTGGTTAACCAGACATTTCTACGTATTGATCTTTCTGGCGACATAAAAAGTGAATGTTCCCCGTGGATCCGGTACCGCTTGGGCATAACCGCGCACCAGACGATCCGTCAAGAACAGATTCCAAGGTTTAGGGACAAGTATCCAACGCCCAGTTAATGAATGAGGTAATAAGGTCGGTGCGCCGAAAAAATGTCCCCATTCAAGCACCCGCATTGCCTGCGGCGAGAAATAATGCCAGAATTTATCCAATCGAAAACCAGCTTGCTCCAGCCAAACCTGCCAAACTTCAGGACCAACAGCATGTTCGACACGCGACATATGTTGAAACCATTGTGTATACCTGTCTCCAAAGGAAGATAATCTCATGCGCCGGAACCAGGAAGGGATCGACAACTCAGAAAAATAGCCAGGGTTCGGTACGCTGAACAGAAACAATCCTTCAGGATGCAAAACTCGTGCCGTTTCCGCCAAAACCTGTTCGACACGTGGGATATGTTCCAGCACCGAATTACTAACCGCACTGGCAAAATAACCATCCGGAAAAGGCATTGGGCCGCCGTCTGCCTGGATTAATGAGCAATAGCCTCCCAATTGAGCTGCCTGACGAATTGGTCCACCCCAAGGGTCAAGTCCAACCTCCAATGGACGGTCAAAAGCAATGCTGGCGAAATGACCATCGCCGCAGCCCACATCAAGGGTAGGTGGAGACAATTCAAAGTCCTGGTAAAAACGCGCCTCAACCGCGCGCAACATGGCACGAAAATAAGGTAGATCGCGCAAATTGAGCCACAGGTAATCTTTCTCAGTCATTATCTATGTGGAACGAGCATTGAGTTACCGGTTCTAATCAATATATCCTGGCATTCGATATCCGGTCCCCTGTGTGATCTTCCTCCTCCCCAGTATTTACCATACCTTCCATAATCTGCTCATACTCTCCGGCGATTGCCTTAGGAGAGAAACGCAAAGAAACAGCAACTGGGTCACCTTGGTAGGATTTAGGATGATCTAAAACCGATATAAGGGCTTTGGCGAGCGCATGCGCATCAGTAGCAGGAACAACTTGACCCATACCGGTCATCATCACCGGTTGTCGCACACCGGGCAAGTCGGAAGCGATCACGGGTGTACCACAGGTCATCGATTCAACCTGAACCATGCCAAAAGATTCAGTGCTATTAATACTGGGAAGGACGGTAACTTCAGCTTGGTTGAAGAAGGCAGAAAACTCCCTGGGAGATAATATTCCTAAAAATGTCCAGTGTTCCCCGAGTTTTTCTATTAGAGGAGTTAATTTATGAGCATAGGCTTCCTCACCAAGCACATCCTGGTACTGTCCTACAAAGAGCACCCGCGCTCGAGGATGCTTCTTTAATACCTCGGGG
>DAOVXM010000245.1 GCA_030636125.1 Chloroflexota bacterium
AATAGTCAAAAATCTTCCCCAAATGAATATAAAGAAGGTGAAGTCTTATATGGCGAATCGTCCTATTACGCAGATAAATTCCACGGAAGAAAGACAGCAAATGGTGAAATTTTTGATATGTATAAAAAAACTGCTGCACATAAAACTTTACCATTCAACACAATGCTGGAGGTGACCAACCTCGAAAACAATCAATCGGTTATTGTCCGTGTAAATGACCGGGGACCGTACAAAAAAGATAGAATTATAGGTCGCTTAGGAGAGCCGGAGGACTTCATCGGGGCAGTACTTTATTTGTCCTCACACGCCTCTGATTTTATGACTGGCGCCATCATGTATGTGGATGGCGGCTATACCGCGGGTTAGTGAGTAACATGGCTGACCTGGAACGTATAGCGATTATTGGTGCCGGCTTGATGGGGCATGGCATCGCCCAGATTTTTGCTGTATATGGACACCCGGTCTGGTTGGTTGACGATAACGAAGAGATACTCAACTCGGCCAAAGACCGCGTCCGCACCAATCTTACGAACATGGCAAAACATGGCGTAAAGTTAGGTGCTGGCGTCGAAGAGATCCTTGATCGGATCGAGATAACCGTTGACATGGCGATAGCTTGCGAAGGCAGCGCCTTTGTTTTCGAAGCTGTCTTCGAAGACTTAGAATTGAAACAGCGAATTTTCGCCGACTTGGATCAGCTATGCCCTCCGAATACCATCTTGTGTAGCAACACCTCTGTAATTAGTATCACCGAGATTGCAGAAAAAGCCGAGCATCGTGAACGTATCGTTGGCACACATTTCTGGAATCCTCCCTACTTGATACCATTAGTGGAAGTGGTGCGCGCCGAAAAAACGGCCGAGTGGTGCACTACCGCGACCTATGACTTGCTGGCGCGAGTTGGCAAGCACCCGGTCCACGTGCACAAGGATGTGCCGGGGTTCGTAGGAAATCGTTTGCAACACGCGCTTTGGCGTGAGGCTTTTGCCATCATTGACGAAGGGATTTGTGACCCGGCTACCGTTGATGAGGTCATACGTAATGGGTTTGGGTTGCGCTTGCCCATCCTTGGACCTGTCGAGACGGCCGACATGGTTGGTCTTGACCTCACGCTTGCCATACACAATTACATCTTGAAATATATCAACGCGGATCCAACCCCATCGACCACATTACAGGCAAAGGTCGAAGCAGGCGAATTGGGATTCAAAAGTGGGAGCGGTTTTTTGGCATGGCCACAGGCTGAGATTGTCGAATCGCGCCAGCGGCTGGCGACCTATCTCATTAAGGTCTTTGCAGAACAGCAATAGGAGGGGAAAGGAGGATTGAAAAAGATCATTTGCAAGGAGTGCCACGGTCAATCGAATTAATGGGTTTCCTAAGAAAGAATAAGGAGAAATGAGAAATGAAAAACAGAATATTGTTCCTGCTTGTGCTGTTCGTAATCATTTCATTAACTGCATGCAGTCCCGCAGCAACACCGGTGCCGGAAGTAGAGGAAGCAGCTCCAGAGGAAGCAGCCCCGGAAGAGGCGGCACCGACAGGTCCCGAAACCATTAAAATTGGCACCAGCGCACCACTGACAGGCATGTTTGCAGGCTTTGGTGAGGGATGCACATTTGGGGCGCAAGCTGCTGTCGATGACATCAACGCCCAAGGTGGAATTTATGTCGAGGAGTATGACCGCAAGATACCCGTGGAATACATCGTCGTCGATAATGAGAGCGATCCGGGTAAGTCAGGAAGTCTTGCCGAAGACTTGATTCTGCGTGACGAAGTTGACTTACTGTACTCTGTCGATTCATCTCCCTCGATCCACATCCCAATCGCCGAGGTAGCTGAGAAGCATGGCGTTCCACATATCGTTGGGGGAGGTCCATTGGAACCCTGGATGGGCGCGCGCAGTGAAACCGAGTCGAAGTGGTCATATACCTGGTTCCCCGGTTTTGGCATAGCTACCCCACCACCTGAGGGAGATCCCAAGTTTGGGAAACCAGGCTATACCATCAAAGATTCTTGGTTCGCCGTCCTGGATGATTTTGGTGACCAGACCAACAAAGTGGCTGGTGTCTTTGCGACCGATGAGCCAGACGGTATCGGTTGGTACGGCTTATTCCCCGGTTTGTTGGAGGAATGGGGCGCAACAGTTATCGGTGTGGAAGACAAATTAGGCTTCTACCCCCTCGGCACGACTGATTTCACAGCCATGTGCAATGAGTGGAAGGAAAACGAAGTCGAAATACTCTGGGGTAATGTACCAGGTCCTGAGTTTGCCACCCTGTGGAGACAGTGCAAGCAACTTGGGTTCAACCCCAAGATCGTAATGGTCGGAAGGGCACCGCTCTTCTACATTGACGTACAGGCCTGGGGTGGTGATTTACCTCAGGGGGTAGGTACCGAGGTCTGGTGGGATCCCGAGTATACAGGTCCTGGCATCGGCGGTACGACTCCCCAATCACTCGCCGATAGGTGGGCTGAAGAGACTGGTGATCCGCTCAACCGTGGTATTGGTCACGGCTATGCTCCCATGCAGGTCCTCTTCGATGCCGTTGAACGTGCGGGTACGCTCGATCCGGTAGCCATCAACCAGGCTATGGCGGAGACGGATCTGGATACAGTCAACTACCAGGTCAAGTTCGATCCGGAGACGCATTTCAGTTGGATACCGCTCTTTGTCGGCCAGTGGCAGAAGACTGACCAACCTTGGATTTGGGAGTTGGGAATTACCCACTCAGAACATGATTTCTTAGAGCCTACGACTGAGTTCATCTTCCCGGTTCCTGAGTAATGCAACAACTTTAAACTCTCTATGGGTAGGGCTCCTTGTACTAGCCCTACCCCACTTATCCTACTAGTAGAGAGGGTCAATAAAGGGTGTGCGTGCGGTCGTACGCCCCCACGCACACCCTTTTTTCGAGATTCCTCACTGCAAAGGCTTTAGCCTATACAGATACAATTTTTTATCAAAATATTGGTCTAGAAAAGGTGGTCCCTTGGACGAGCCGATTTTATCAATAAATAGAGTAAGCAAGCACTTTGGGGGGTTGATGGCAGTCAATGATATTAGTTTTGATCTTCCGGCCGGTCAAATTATGGGGTTAATGGGACCAAATGGCGCTGGCAAGACAACGTTAGTTAATGTTATCTGTGGTTTCTATAAGCCGGATTCTGGAACGATAAGATTCAAAGGAAGGGAAATTACCCGTCTCCCGGCTCACAAGGTTTGCCACTCTGGAATAGCGAGGACTTATCAGATCCCCCAGCCTTTTGGCGAATTGACGGTACGGCAAAATGTTATTGTGGCAGCCATGTACGGTAGAGGGTTAAGCCAATCTGCGGCTAAACGTGTTGTCCCCGAAGTGCTCGAACGCACAGACTTGGTGGACAAGCAAGACGTGCGCGCAAAAGATATGCCGACCATAGCGCTTAAGCGACTTGAAGTAGCCAGGGCGCTTGCCACAGACCCAACTATGCTGCTGGTAGATGAAGCTGCTGCCGGTTTAAACGAAGCGGAGCTCCCTCGGATGCTTGAGATCTTGGAAAATATTCGCCAAACAGGCATCACCCTCATACTGATCGAACACGTAATGAAAGTGATGCGGGAAGCTGTAGATACGATTCTAGTGATGGACGAAGGATCTACCATCGCGACGGGCAAACCTGAAGATGTCATGAAAGACAAGAAAGTTATTGAATGTTATCTGGGTGAATACGCCTGAACGGTAAATTCTCTAATTAGCAGAAAACGAAAGGATTACCAGGGAAATGTCGCTAGAAGTATTGCTTCAGGTCAAAAACATCGATGTTTTTTATGGCAATTTGCAGGTTTTATGGGATACCTCATTAGAGGTGAGAAGCGGTGAGATCGTCGCTATTGCCGGCGCAAATGGCGCGGGTAAGTCCACGTTGTTGAAAACCATATCGGGTGTACTTCATCCCGCCACGGGCAGCATCGAATTCGCCGGGAAGGATATCACCAGATTGAACCCTTACGATATCGTTGCTTTGGGTATTTCTCAGGTACCGGAAGGAAGACAGCTATTCCCTGAGATGACGGTGTTGGAAAATCTGTATATCGGTTCCTACAACCGCGATGCGCGACCACAGCGAGAAGAAAACCTGGCCAAGGTTTATGAGCTTTTCCCAATCCTTGAAGAAAGGAAAAACCAGCTGGCCAAGACCCTGAGCGGTGGACAGCAGCAAATGGTGGCTATAGGTAGGGGATTGATGGCGAATCCCAAGGTGATGATTATCGATGAAATGTCGCTCGGTCTTAGTCCTCTGATTGTGAGTGAGCTCTTTCGTGTTCTGCACGAGGTCAAAGATCGAGGTATCACCATTCTACTGGTTGAACAGAATGTGTGGCAAACCCTGCATGAAGCTGATAGAGCATATGTAATCGAAACAGGACGTATTGTCCTGAGCGGGAAAGCGCTCGATCTTATGGATGAGGAGGACTTTAAGAATGCTTACTTTGGTGAATAGGTATGGATCAGATGAGATAGGTTTAACACGATGGAATTATTAAATGACCTGATATCACCCATCGTGATAGGGATTCTGTTGGGTGGTTTGTATGTTGTAATCGCTTTGGGATTATCTCTGGTGTTCGGGGTCATGAAAGTAATTAACGTTGCTCATGGAACTCTGGTCATTCTCGGATGCTATATGGCATTTGCAGTACTTACTGCTTGGGGAATAGACCCGATTTTATGGTTGATCCCGGGTATCCCATTGTTCTTTTTATTAGGCATTTTAATTGAGAAGTACCTTTTGCACCGTGCCGTAAAACTGTCTGCTGACGCTGCACTGATTATTGCTTTCGGTATTGCCCTGATCATCCAGAACGCAACCCAAATCATCTGGACTCCACAGTCCAGGTCACTGATAACGGATTATTCCTTTGAAAGTTTTCAGATAGGTAATATCTATATCCCATTAGTTTATATTCTCGATTTTCTTGCTGCTCTGGTAGTGATGCTGATAGTTCGTCAATTCCTGAAAAAGACTTACATGGGGCAGGCCATAACTGCTGCTTCTCAGGACAG
>DAOVXM010000471.1 GCA_030636125.1 Chloroflexota bacterium
ACCTCTTGCGCATCTGCCAATCTCATGATCGCGGCTGAATCCTCAAATGCATCTCCGGTCTGGTAGATGCCCACAATGCGGAAGGCGCTGCCCGACAGTCGCATGGTATCTCCAGGGGCTTTTTCCAGCACTTCGGCTGCCGACGAACCCAGGATGAGCGGTTTACCTCGCGTAAATTGAGCCTCACGCGAGTTTAAGTCCACCCCTTCGATGATTTGGAATCGTTCGAGCACAAAACTATCTTCAGGATAACCAAAGATGAAGAAAAACGGTTCACCTTCAGTTTGCGACCACCCTTGTAGCATGCCGCTTATGGCAGCAACTTCCGGCATAACCGCGATCTCCTCGCCGATTTGTTCATCAACAACGCTAAAACTGATATCGTAAGCATCTGGTTGGCTTATCACCAGGTCTGCCTTGCTGCCAGATAACATCGAGCCATAGCCAGCCTTCAGCCCGTCGGCCATCGCTCCCATGGCAACAATGGCAGCCACACCAATGCTAATTGCCACTACTGTCAGCAGTGTGCGTATTTTTCGACGGAAGAGGTTCTTTAGAATCATGGAACTGCTATCCAATAACCCAATATATACTCGCGTTAATAGAAGTGATGCCTTACCCAAGGCGGGTCAAGCCGTTCAATTAACAGTTTTACTATTTTACTCGCTTATTCTTAAATTATGCCCGTGTTTGCCCAAGCCCATACCCATATTATAAGGGTATTGAGAAATCACAACCCCCATTTGGTAAATTCATGTAGCGTGCTTTTGTCTGGAACTCAGCCTTTTGAGGAGGGAGCCAGGGTGACTTCTTTCGCTGCTTTAAACAATTACTCCCAATCCTAGATTTCCTCGATGGTTGGCGCGGTCAGCAAATGGAAAGCCAGGGTTGACATCCAGGGGGCCCTACGTAAACTTCCCGAAGACGAGTTTCTCTGAGAACGTTCCAGGATTCTCTCACAATGAGCTAATACCATTTCATCATCAAAATACAGGTTTAAAGGCACTTCTCCGGAGAGGATCTCACGCAAACCAAGCTTCTCATAAACATTGCTCATCGCCTCTGACACCCAATCAGTCCCAATTACCAGCTCATCGGCGATATCGCGTTGAGCCAGGTTGAACAAAATCCCAAGATGGACAATTTCACTCTCACGCTTGGAGAAATTTGTTACTTTCTGGCTGCCATCTATGACAAGCGTTTTTTGAGGCCAATCAATCTCATTTGCAATCCTTTTTACCCCAGGCGTGATAACACAATGACCTTTCGATGCAAATACCACTGCAGAGGCTAAAGAATAGATTACTTCATTCTTGAGTAAATAACCCCCAAAACTTTTCCGGGAGGCATGCGCTAGCACACTTTTATCAAATCTTGTCCCTGCGTACAAGATCACAGTCGGGTTCTCGTACGAATCAACCAGATCAAGCATTTGGAACGGCCATTCCTGGTCAGTCGGCGTTTCTACCCCGATAAGAATAACATCCACTTGTTGAAGAGGTTGAAGTAGATAATCGCTCACATCCTCATGACCGTCTATCTCTCCGACAACACGCGTGCGCCAATCTCTCGTAAGCAACATTGTCATCATATCACGTGAATAAAGATCATCCTCTACGATTAGTACTCGCACATCTTTCGCCATAGATAACTCACCTCATCACAACCGGATAGACTTACCTGCCATACCATTTTACCCTACGAATCAGACAGCCCCGCTACTATCCGGGGCTGTTCTCACAAAAACACCAATAAACTTCTCTTACAGCAGCGCGTCTACCATTAATACCGCAAATAAGAATAAAAGGTACATGCTAGAATATCGATACATTTTCCAGGCTACCTTGTTACCCCCTTGTTTCCAGACCTTCCAGGCCGCGAATAACAACCAGACTCCTAACAAGCTGGCACCGATCAAATAAACGCTGCCACCCAAACCAAATAAGGGTAATATTAAGGTTAGCACCACTAATTCGATCGTATAGATAAAGATCTGCCAGCGGGTCTCCTGTTCGCCTCGCACTACCGGCAACATAGGTACACCCGCTCGCGCATAATCCTTCTGCCGAACCAGGGCCAGCGCCCAGAAATGGGGCGGCGTCCACATGAATACCACCGCAAACAAGAACAGGGAAGGGATATTCAGGCTACCAGTCACTGCTGCCCAACCCACTAACGGGGGTATCGCTCCTGCCCCACCACCAATCACGATATTCTGCACGGTGGTCTTCTTCAGGAAGATGCTGTATAACAAAACATAATAAATGATCCCCGCCAGGGTGAGCAAGGCCGCCAAGAAGTTTACAAAAGCAACCATGATAAAAAATGATGCCAGGGTTACGCCAACACCAAAAGCCAATCCCTCAGCCGGCGTTAATCGACCTGCTGGGATAGGTCGTTTTTGGGTACGCTGCATCTTAAAATCGTCAAACCGATCGATATACTGGTTGATAGCACCGGATCCTCCAGCCGCTAAAAAACCACCAAGCAATGTCCAGAAGGTGAGCGATAATTTTGGCCAGGCCTCGCCACCAATAACCATGCCTGCATAAGTTGTCACCAAGAGTAAGAGGACCACAATCGGCTTGGTCAGCATCAACAAATCTTTGGCAAACCCCTTGCGCCCAACAACAGCTTTCGACTCAGCTTGCTCTTCTTCTCTTGTACGACCTACCAAACCTACCAGCACGACCTGAATCAACAAAGTTACCCAGGTAGCAACAGCAGTAGCACCATGCAAGCCCAACAGGTAAGGTGGGAAGCCACTGATCAACCTGGCCCCCATTATTGCTTGCGCAAAAAAGAGCACCCCAACGGCGGTACTCGCTACTAATATCCCAGGTTGGGTTCTCTGGATGCGCCAGGCGCGTATAAAAAGCAGAACGACCAGACCACTCACCAGAACTACTAGCAAGCGGTGGGATAAGTTAACCCAGCCTGCATAATCACCTGGTATTAAAGAGCCATTACATAATGGCCAGCCTGTACAAGCTGTTGCAAATTGCGCCCCAGATACAAGTGCACCACTGAGAAGAAGGAGAGGTAAAGCCCCCAGTGTTATTAAGGAAAGGAGGGCAAGGGGGGATCGAG
>DAOVXM010000508.1 GCA_030636125.1 Chloroflexota bacterium
ACTCGGACGGGGTAACCGAAGCAAATAATGAAAAGGATGGGTTCTTTGGAACAGAAGGTTTGATGTCAACCGTTCCCGCTCTCCTGAAGAACTCTGCCCAAGAAGTTTGTGATCAACTCTTAGAAAAGTTAAATCTTTTCTACGGTAACCTGCCACAGTCCGACGATATTACCCTGATCAGTTAAACAGCCAGTACTTTCCCTAATCATACGATATCATCAATAAAGTATTGGATTTATAAAAATTGAGGAACTCAACATTTTATTGTGACGTTCCTCAATTTGGTTTAACTACGATCATGGTAAACTCAGGGCATGTCTACATCATCTGCTGTTGCAAACCCAAATATCGCGCTCATTAAATATTGGGGCAATTGCGATCCGCATACGCGCATCCCTGCTAATGGCTCAATCTCCATGAACCTGGATGGTCTATACTCCCGCGTTGATGTGAGCTTCGATCCTGATTTATTGGGTGACGAACTCGTATTGAATGGAGAGCCCACAACAGGGAAGGCACTGCTGCGTGTCAGCCAGCACCTGAGCCAAGTACGCCACCTTGCTAGGGTTGAAACCTTTGCCCATGTGGATGGGAGCAACAACTTCCCCATGGGCGCTGGTATTGCCTCATCCGCTTCTGCATTTGCTGCTCTGAGCCTGGCTGCCACTAAAGCAGCTGGTCTAGACCTGTCCGAGCGCGAGCTATCGCGTCTGGCCCGCCAGGGCTCCGGTTCAGCCTGCCGCTCTATCCCTGGGGGGTTCGTCGAATGGCAAATGGCAGGCTGCGAGGAGGACTCTTACGCTTTCTCGATCGCACCACCTGAGCATTGGGACCTCATGGATTGCATTGCGATTGTCAGCCGCGAGCACAAGGCAACTGGTTCCACAGAAGGACACAACCTGGCATACACCAGCCCGCTACAGGTAGCGCGTGTGGATGATGCGCCTCGTCGATTGGACATCTGCCGTCGAGCGATCATGGAACGTGATTTTGAAGCTCTCGCAGAGGTTGTAGAATTAGACAGTAATCAAATGCATGCAGTTATGATGACCTCCGAACCACCATTGCTCTATTGGCAACCAGCAACAATAGCTATTATGCAAGCTGTCAGAATTTGGCGGGAGGAAGGACTCCCTGCCTTTTATACAATAGATGCCGGCCCCAACGTACACGTAATTTGCCCAACTAGCTACCAGGAGCATATCACCCGTAAGTTAACCGGAATTCATGGCGTCCAAGAAGTCATCAACGCTGGGGTTGCAGGCCCTGCTCGGTTAGAATACTGTTAGAAAATTCATATTTATCCTTACTTTATCTAGCACCTTTGTATCGGACAGGATATAATTCTTTAAATGGATTAACGGATATGTCGACTGAATTTCTGGTTCAATTATTACAATTTGTGGCAGGTATTGCCATTCTTATCGTTGTTCACGAGCTGGGGCACTTTATGGCCGCGCGTTTATTAAAAGTGGATGTGGAGGAATTTGGGCTTGGCTTCCCCCCCCGGCTGGCAACGTTATTTCAAGCGGGTGGTACACGCTTCTCAATAAACTGGATTCCGCTGGGCGGGTTCGTACGCATAAAAGGTGAGAATGATCCAGATGTGCCTGGTGGCATGGCAGCTGCAAATCCCTGGGTACGCCTGGTTATACTATCTGCTGGACCCTTTATGAACATCGCTTTAGGCGTGATCCTAGCAGTTGTTTTTGTCTATAGCTTAGGGGAACCGGTCTTAGGTAGTGTACAAATCCAAGGTATGGCTGAAGATTCACCAGCGCAAATTGCTGGGCTTGAGGTTGGCGATTTTATCTTAAAAGCCAATGACGAAGAGATCAGCAGTGTTGACCAATTACATAACGTGATTTATGCCAACCTAGGCGAGTCCACAGTAATAGTTTACCAGCGCGGTGATCAAATCGGTGAAGTCAGTTTAATACCTCGCGATCCTCCCCCAGAAGAAGGGGCTATTGGCATCCTAATGGGTTATCCCACTCAGCCCACTACCTGGTCAAGAGCCATACCTAATGGCATCTCCTTCACTTACCAATACAGTCAAAATGTGCTATCGCTGCCTGTGCGCATAGCTCAAGGTGAAGTAAGTCCTGAACAAGGCCGACCCGTCGGATTCAAAGGCATGTTTGATGTATTCCAATGGATACAATCACCTCTATATTTTTTCATGGTAATCAGCTTATCTCTGGGACTCTTCAATTTACTACCCTTTCCAGCTCTTGATGGTGGGCGTATCTTATTCACTTTGCCAGAAATCATTCTACGCAGACGGGTACCACCCCAATATGAGAATATGATCCACTTCGTGGGTTTTACCATGCTGATTATCTTGCTCATTTATATAAATTTGCAAGATTTTATCAACCCTATCCAACTACCTTAACTTCAGTTTCCCAGTAGATGATTTATCTCCCATGTCTACACAAGATAATATTACGTATAAACAAGTATTGAATGCTTTGCTGGATCTAGACACACCCTTCCATCCCAGTTATCTTTATCGCCTGTCAGATTTAGGCGCTGAAGACTTAGAGAAATTACAAAAAACCTGGCCAAATGTGCCTG
>DAOVXM010000065.1 GCA_030636125.1 Chloroflexota bacterium
GATACGGGTAGAGTTCCGTCAAATGTGATTGTTTAGTAAGAATAGATCATGGACACAACACTTTAAGCTTTGTCAAGGGTGTATAACCCGGATATCAAATGGAACTTCCATCTTTGACAAAGCAGTAGTATGAATTCGTAAGTTTTTTGACTTTCCCTTTTTTGGCGTTCGGAGTATACTGGGATAGGCAGATAAGACTTACCAAACCCAGATAATCACAATTAGATCAAATAGATGGGAGGGTCCCCATGAAACGCGCAGTTAGTATCAGCCTTGGCTCGTCGAAACGCGATAAAGCGGTTGAGGTGGAGCTGCTGGGGGAGAAAGTTAGTATAGAACGTATTGGTACAGATGGCGATATGGAAAAGGCTGCCCAGCTCTATAAAGAGCTCGATGGGAAAGTGGATGCATTTGGCGTTGGTGGCGCTGACCTGGGAGTAATGGTGGATGATAAATGGTATCCACTATATTCCGTCCAATCCATGGTGCGTTATATCAAGCAAACTCCTGTGGTGGATGGAGAAGGTTTAAAAAACACATTAGAAAACCACCTAGCACCGTTCATTGATTCTCAGATCGGTGATTATATTGCCGAAATGGAAAAAAAAGCATTCATTTGTCTTGGTGCAGATCGCTGGGGTATGACTACATCGTTTGTCGACGCCGGATATGAGTGTGTCTTTGGCGATTTGATGTTTGGGCTGGGTTTGCCTTTTGCTGTGCGCAGTCTGAGTAGTTTAAAAACCTTAGCCGCAATAATGATGCCAATTGCCGGTAGATTGCCATTTGAATGGATCTATCCTACTGGCGAAAAACAAGAGACACGTGTACCCAAGTGGGAGAAATACTATCAATGGGGCACTGTTATCACAGGGGATTGCCTATATGTCAAACGTCATATGCCGGACCGACTAGAAGGTAAAGTCATTGCAACCAATACAACTACACCGGAAGATATCGACTTGTTTCGAGAAGCAGGGGTCAAGTATCTAGTCACTTCAACACCGGTATTAGATGGTCGTTCTTTTGGGACAAATATGATGGAGGCTGCCCTGGTTGCTGTCTCGGGTAAGGGACGTGTACTCACCCGTGATGAACTCAATCATCTGTTGGATCAGCTAGGTTTCGAACCACAGTTACAGGAGTTGAATTGATATGGATGCAGTTGTTATTGCCGGAGGTATACCCCAGGAGGGAGAACCTCTCTATGAATATACTCAAGGCGCCTCGAAGGCTATGCTGGATATCGCAGGGAAACCTATGGTCCAATGGATATTGGACGCTTTGACTGGCGCAGAAGAGATCGATAAAGTGGTCATCGTTGGGCTTGCGGAGGAAGAGGATATAATCTGTTCCAAAATTGATTCCTTTGTTCCTAATAAAGGCGATCTGGTCGAGAATGTGCGCGCGGGGGTCAATAAGATCTTAGAGGTTAACCCACAGGCCGATCATGTGATTATAGTTTCATCGGATATTCCTGCAATCACCTCTGAAATGCTCGATTGGTTAGTGATCGCCTCCAAGGGGAGTGATTTGGATTTATATTACACTGTGATAGAGCGGCATGTGATGGAAAAGCGATTTCCCACCTCGAAGCGCTCCTATATCCGCTTGAAAGATATTGAGGCATGTGGCGGAGATGTGAACATCATCCATTCTAGCCTGGCAGCTTCAGATAGTGAGATATGGACCCGCTTGATAGATGCGCGGAAAAACGCGATCAAGCAAGCGGCTTTGATCGGATTCGACACATTGCTATTATTGCTGTTCCACGCGGTTACTTTGGATAAGGCTATAGAAAAAGTGACCAAACGGTTAAAGATCACAGGCAAGGCAGTTATATGTCCTTATGCTGAGACAGGCATGGATGTCGACAAGCCCAACCAGTTGGAAGTCTTACGCGCCGACCTCGCTCAAAGGTCAACTGGTTGAGCTTGGGCATATGGCGACGACGAAGAATTTGATGGAGTTGGACGCGCGCCTCTCGGAACAATTGCGAGTGGCAGAAAAAACCAAAACATTGCGTCCCGTGGGGGTCTTCCTGGCGCATTCAGGAGATTCGTGGTTTTGGGTGGTAGCTCTTGGTATACTTTGGTTTTTTGGTTCGGATTATTGGCGGGCGCGAGCGTTAGCATTATTAATCGGCATATTGGTTACTGCTATCCTGGTTATGGCGATAAAGTTTACAGTGCGGCGGCGACGCCCGGAGGGTGAGTGGGGAAATGTGTACCGCAGTACCGACCCTCATTCTTTCCCTTCGGGGCATGCCGCGCGTGCTACAATGCTGGCGGTCATGATGGTGGGGATGGGCCCGACCTGGTTAGGGGTGCTGCTTGTTATTTGGGCTCCACTCGTGTCTCTGGCGCGAGTTTCTATGGGGGTGCATTACCTCTCGGATGTGATCGCCGGGACAATAATTGGTATTTTAATTGCGGTGGCATTATTGTTTTTGCAAGTGGTTGCAGTCTAGTGCTTTGTCAAGGATGAATATTTCATTTGATGTCCGAGTTACTATATCCTTGACAAAGCTTAAAGTGTTCCGTCCATAATTTGTTCTTTCTGAACAATCACATTTGACGGAACACTCGTCAAGCGCCAGTTGTCATATCGCGCTTAAATCCCTCGATTGCCTCCACCGGCGTGGGGTCCACGCCATAAGCCATTGCCAGGTAATAAGCAATATAATCACCCAGATGCAGGCTTGTCCAAAGCTGTGCCAGGGCTGTCTCTCCCTGGGCATCAATTGTGCCGGTGCCGATTCCCTGTAGCATAAAAATTTTACGGGTCAATTGGGTGCGCAGTCGATTGCGTTGGTGATTTGTTTGGGCCCGCAGGAAAATAACCATTGTTCGAGAAAGATTCTCTTCGGGGTTAAGAATACCTGCCAATGTGTTATGGTTGGCTTCAGGTAAAAGTTCAAATTGAGCCCATGCTTTGGCTATCTCGCTGATCTGACCTTTCCAACGGCGGGCTACAGGCGCCAGGAAATCTGAGGCGATCACAACTACCCAGCGATTAACTAGCTGCCCAGCCATGAGCTTGGCCAGATTATGCATGACGGGTATGTGGGGCTTGAGCGTTTCTTGTGAGGCTTTCATCGATAGGATAGCTTCTTTTAATTCATTTGATGGATCTGGCACAAAACCTAAGCGTGTAAAAGCTGCAAGCAGCAGACTGAAGGAATAGCCCACTGCGGCGCGCGGTTGACCTTTGTGGTCAAATTTCCACAGGCTAGCATTATGTACTTTGGCAGCCTCTGCTAGCTGGCCACCTGTGCTTACACACAAAATGCGACACCCACTTTGTGTTGCCTTTTCGAAGGCAGAGATGGTTTCCTCGGTATTACCTGAGTGAGAGGAGGCGATCACCAGAGTCTCAGGACCGCTCGCCCAAGCTGGCAGGTCATAATCGCGATGGACGATGACCGGTACACGGCTTTGTGGAGCCACGTACGCCGCTAGTAAGTCAGCGCCTATGGCGGAGCCGCCCATACCTGCGATCAGGACGCGCTCTATACCCTCCCAGTCAGGTAACGGCAAACGAGAGCCCACATCCCAGGCTGTTTGTAGTTGATCTGGCAATCCGTTAATATGGGCTAGCATATCTTCGCGGTCGATTTCTATAAAGGATTTGTAATCGTCTAAATTCATTGTGGAGACTCCTTTACCTGTTTAGAGTGGGAATGATATCACTTTTTCCGGATCTTCCTCCCCTAGGCTGAGTAGTTACTCAGAATCTCAGTTAGGGGGTGTTTTATGCTGGATTTCAGTAATTAATCGGTAAATTTCCCTACGTGGCCAGCCTGATTCTGCTGCCATGAGGCTGGCGATATGAGATGGGGATTCACCAAGCGCCAGGTGTTCTTCCAAAGCAACGCTTAACTGTGCCTCTGACCAGGGTTCTGTGCGAGCTGTTGAGCCAGCTACTACCAGGGTGAACTCCCCTCTGGGTTCTTGCTTTATGAAGTGGGCGTGTCCTGCGCTTAGAGTGCCCCGGAAGATTTCCTCATGCTGCTTGGTCATCTCACGGGCGATCGCCGCTTCTCTGTCACCTAAGATCACCTGTAAATCCTCCAACGCAGCATGTAATCGGTGTGGGGTTTCCAGGAATATGAGTGTGTAAGGTATATCGGTCAAGCTGGTGAGCAAACGTTTACGTTCAGATGATTTTCGTGGAAGATAGCCTAAATAAAGAAATGAGTGAGCGGGCAATCCGGAAGTTACCAGGGCTGCGATTGGCGCGCTCGGTCCAGGAATTGGGCTGACATCGTGTCCAGCGTCCAGGGCTGCTCGCACCAACTCAAAGCCCGGGTCATTGAGGCCTGGAGTGCCAGCGTCGGAGACAAGTGCAATATCACCCGCGCTAAGTCCAGCTAGTAGGTTCTCTAATTTTCTCAGGTTACTGTGCTCATGGTAGCTGGTGAGTTGTGTATGTATACCGTAGTGGGAAAGTAGCTTGCGTGTATGACGAGTGTCTTCGGCTGCGATCAATTGTACTTCGCCCAGTATACGCAAGGCGCGTGCGCTGATGTCTTCCAGATTCCCGATGGGTGTTGCTACTAGAAATAGAGTGCCCACAATCTTTCCGATATTATTCTGCTTGTGAGGCCCAGGTCAGGATGTTGACGGTCAGGGTGTCATCCTCATTATTTAGTTCAACCAGTTTCGCCCAACCGGGTCGTCCCGCGCCGGTTTGGTAGCACAAATAATTACCGATCGGTATGGTGTCGACGATGACCGGTGAGCCGTCCATATTAACGGTTTGGCAGTCTGCAAGCTTGGGTTGGACTTGCCCGAATATGCCCATGATAGTACTTCCCAAAGGTGACAGCTTATGTTGGCCATCTTCGCTGAGGGCGTATTTTAAATCTTCGCCACCACCTGTGTTCACCTGGTTGGTATCCAGATCGAGGGTGTCATTGAGAGTAAGCATGGCGTTACCACTGATCTCGACAATCGGTGTGGCTGTGGCGGTTGCTGTTGGTGTAGGAATGATAGGCGTTGAGGTAGGTGTGGGCGTGTGCTCTACCTTAATACGCACCCAAAATGATGAACTACCATTGGGACCAATGCCAAACAGGACATTGGCATCATTACGCAACTTCCAGTTTCCCTGGAATTTCCCCGCGCTCTGTGGGGCTGTCATGTCAATAGCGATATCAACACTCTGGCCAGGAGCTACATTTCCAGCCAAAGAGACAGCAATAGGTGCGCCCATTTGATCACCCGAAAAGAACGCAGCCGCGTAGCTTCTTGTCCAGGTACAAGTGCCAATATTCTTTAATCGCCAGATTTTCGTGAAGATTCTACTTGGATCCAGGAGAGTGTCATCGGGAATAGTGATATCAATCGGAATACCTGGAGCGGCCATATTGCATAATGGGGTTGGTGTTGCTGTGCTGGCAGGCGTGGTGGCTGTGGCAGATGCTTTTGGACTGACGATTCCACTATCGGTGCTAATAGGTGGGGAGAGAGTCGCTGTGAGCTCACTTGCCTGTGTAAGTCGCGCTTCGATGGTTTGATAGGCTTGGGTAACATTTAAGGTGGGCGTGACTGCTCCCTGACCCCTGGGTATGTTACAGCCTATAAGAAGAATTATTACGATTGTTATGCATAAGATTAAGAACTTACGCATTAACCAGGATGTTTCCATAGTATTACTCGGGGGATCAGTCTGTTGGTATGATTTTTTTCAGGCAAGGGCTTTTTGAAGCTTATTGATCCGTTGATATTGGCGTGACTGTCTTTAACCGACGTGCAAGTTTGCGTCGCGGTAGCAGTACTCTCCGTCCACACTGAGTGCATTCTAATCCAATATCAGCACCTAAGCGCACGATCTTCCATTCATAGCTGCCACAAGGATGTGGCTTTCGCAGGCGAACTTTATCGCCCAGATGCAGGTCCGGAAGCATGGGCGCATTATATCATGTTGGTCTAAGGGCTTCCTGGGCTTCAGATGGTATAATTTTCTTGTCCGGAGGACTTCTTAATGTTAAATATAGCTCCATCAATGTTAATTGCTCATCTGTTTGTACTACTGACGGCTTTTGTAGTGCACGAATTTGCTCATGCGTGGACGGCGAATTATTTGGGAGATGATACACCACGCCTTAACGGGCGTCTGACTCTCAATCCCCTCTCTCATCTTGATCCCATGGGATCAATATTATTGCTGGTAGCTGGCTTCGGATGGGCTAAACCTGTGCCAGTAAATCCGTTGGCGTTGCAACGGCGCTCACCGGCAGCTTTAATGTGGGTTTCACTGGCGGGCCCAATGTCTAACTTGCTTATGGCCATGGTTGCAGCGATTCCCTTTCGGCTGGGTCTGCTTTCAGTTTATGATGCTCAGTTTGCGATTGCCACTCAAGATAGTCACATTCTACCTACTTTTCCGCAATTGATTTATGTGTTTATTTATATCAATCTTTTATTGATGTTATTTAACCTGATTCCCATTGCTCCCTTGGATGGAGAGAAAATTGCCAGTTATTTCTTCCCTCCAAAATGGTCGCAGGTGATGGATACTATTCGTCCTTTTGGCCCCTTGATCTTACTTGCGATTGTTTTTCTAGGAGGCTTTCAATACATTATCAGCCCCCCATTAGGATATTTAATGGGGCTTTTGGTGGGATAATGGTTGAGCGCATCTCTTACCGTATCCGTCAATTTTGGAATGCTCTCAACTCAAATCCCGATCCCGAAGATCTTGAACTGGTCCAGAAATTGTTAACCCCCGCCCAGATGGATCTGTTTACCTGCATGCACTCTAGTGAGCAAGTACATAGTATTGCAGTGATGAAACGAGTGCGTTCTACTGAAGATATCCACTCCAATGATCAGTCCCAGGATTTATTTGTGGCGGCTTTATTGCATGATGTGGGTAAGAGCCGGTATCCATTACGATTGTGGGAGCGGGTGATAATTGTATTGGCAAAAGCTTTTTTTCCAGGGAAGGTGGCTGGGTGGAGTGCTGGGAATCCCTATGGATGGCGGCGTGTATTTGTGATCTCAGAACATCACCCGGAGTGGGGGGCGCAAATGGCAGCAGAGGTTGGCACAGCGCCTCTGGCAGTAGAACTCATCCGCCAACATCAGAACTTTTATACCGATGACTTTGTATCAATAGAAGGACGATTGTTGAAAAAATTACAAGTTGCAGATCAAAACAGTTGAGGTGAAATAGTGAAAACAATTAATATAACTATCGTTGGTTTGGGACAGATCGGCGCTTCAATCGGTATGGCATTGGCAGAACATTCGGAGATGTTTGAGCGTGTCGGCCACGATCTCGATCTAAGAATTGCCAAACAAGCGCAAAAAATGGGTGCAGTGGATCGAGTCGCGTCTAACCTGCCCTCTGCGGCGAATAAAGCAGATATTATTTTACTTTGTCTGCCTATGGATCAGATTAAAGAGACCATAGAGCTGATCGCGGAAGATTTACGCGAGGATGTTGTGGTGATGGACACCGGTCCAGTCAAGGAAGTTGTGGCCGCCTGGACTGGTGAACTATTTCCAGAAAAACGGCATTACGTCGGATTGACACCCGTGATCAATCCAGCTTATTTACACGGTCTCGATTCTGGCATCCAGGCAGCGCATGCCGATCTATTTCGCGACGGGTTGATCGCGATTGTCGCTCCGCCAAGGGCACCATCAGAGGCGATTAAATTAGCTGCTGACCTCACCCGTTTATTAGGCGCATCTCCATTTTTTGCCGATCCGATGGAGATCGACGGCCTGATGGCGGCAACGCACACCTTACCTCAACTCATGGCTGCTGCCCTGCTTAATGCCACGGTTGATCAGCCTGGTTGGCGTGAGGGTCGCAAGGTTGCTGGACGTGCTTATGCTGAAGTCACTAGCCCAATTGCTTATTTTAGCGAGCCAAAGACATTGGGAAAATCAGCAACCCTCAATCGTGAGAGTGTGATCCGTACGATTGACAGTGTCATTGCCACTTTGCAGACACTAAGGAATGATATTGATGTTGATGATTATGAATCTCTTGAAGCTCGCTTAGAACGTGCTAGCAAGGGTCGTGAATTGTGGTGGGTGCAGAGGCAGGCTGCCGATTGGGCTACGGAGGAAATGCCCGCAACAGCCACCCCACCAGGCGGTTCGCAATTTTTTGGCCGCCTTTTTGGGATGTCCAGTAGGAAAAAACCTAAACCTAAGGATGAATAAAAGAGGTTACTCATGGCAAATACACTTCAATGGATACAGGACGAATTGACTAATCTCAAGGATGCCGGTCTTTATAACAACATCCGCACATTGAGTTCACCACAGGGGGCATGGCTGGTGGTGGATGGACAACAGGCGCTGAATTTTTGCTCCAATAACTATCTGGGTCTTGCCAACCACCCCCGCATTGTGCAGGCTGCCAGGGAGGCTGTGGAGAAATATGGGGTTGGCCCGGCCGCGGTACGCACCATCGCCGGCACAATGGACTTGCATGTCAAGTTAGAGCAGCGTTTGGCAGCCTTCAAAGGGGTCGAGGCTGCGATTACCTTTCAATCGGGGTTTAATGCGAACATAGCCACAATCCCAGCTTTGGTGGGTAAAGAAGATGTGATTTTTTCCGATGAACTGAACCACGCCAGCATTATCGATGGCTGCCGTCTTTCTCGGGCGCGCACCCTCCGCTACAATCATTGTGATCCTGATCATCTAGAGAAGGTTATGGCTGAACAGCGTGCTTCCTTCCCGCGAGCATTGGTTGTGACCGACGGCGTCTTCAGCATGGATGGTGATGTTGCCCCTCTTGACAAAATATATGAAGTGAGCCAGCGGTATGAGGCGGTTTTGATGGTGGATGACGCCCACGGTGAAGGAGTGCTGGGTCGTGGCGGGCGCGGCATTGTCGATCATTTTGGCTTGCATGGTAAGGTGGACGTCGAAATGGGCACCTTATCAAAAGCCTTTGGTGTTGTCGGAGGTATTGTGGCTGGCAACCCATTGGTGGTGGAATGGTTGCAGCAGCGCGGTCGCCCGTTTTTATTCTCATCGGCGATGACCGTTCCTGATACGGCAGCCTGTATAGCGGCTGTCGATATTCTAGAGGAATCTACAGAATTAGTTGATAAACTTTGGGAAAACACGAACTATTTTAAAGTCGAGATGCAGCGCCTCGGTTTTGATACCGGAGAGAGCGTTACGCCCATAACACCGGTCATGCTGGGTGAGGCACCACTTGCCCAACAATTCAGTCGTGACCTGTTCGAAAATGGTGTTTTCGCCATGTCAATCGGTTTCCCCACTGTTCCGCGTGGCAAAGCACGTATTCGTGTTATGATCTCAGCCGCTCATGAAAAGGATGACCTTGATCAAGGGCTGGAAACATTCGCAAAGGTTGGGCGCAGC
>DAOVXM010000109.1 GCA_030636125.1 Chloroflexota bacterium
AGTTATCCACTCATGCAGACAGAAGAGCAGCTTCGCCTGGTGACGTTGGATTTGTTTGAGCAACTCCGGGAAGACAGCGTGCTGTATGCTGAGATTCGGTTTGCCCCCCTACTACACACCGAAAAAGGGCTTTCAGCCCGCGAAGTCGTCACCAGTATGGAAGCGGCAACTGCTCAGGCTGTCCGTAGCACTGGAATCGAAGCACGCATCATTCTTTGTACGTTGAGCTATTATTCAGCAGCGCAAAGTCTTGAAACCGTGCATTTAGTCGAAGACTTCCGTGGTACGTATGTAGCAGGGTTCGATATTGCGGCGGAGACAGCATGGAATGGAATTGATGCCCACATTACTGCATTTCAGTATGCGCGCGACAAGCGTATTCCCTGCACTGCACACGCCGGAGAAGCAAGTGGACCAGACAATGTGTGGGAAACATTGCAGCACTTCGCTCCCTCGCGCCTCGGCCACGGCGTACGAAGTATCGAAGATCCCGTGTTACTTGAACACCTGCGGCAAAGCCAGATCCATCTTGAAGTGTGTCCAACCTGTAACGTACAAACAAATGTCTATGACACTTATGCGGATCATCCCATCGACAAACTGCATCGGGCGGGGATACCAGTTGGTGTGAACACCGACACACGTACCATCACGAATATCACGTTAAGTCAGGAGTACGCCAAGTTACATGAAACGTTTGGATGGGATACCGAAGACTTTTTCCAGTGCAATCGGAATGCACTGAACGCGGCATTTGTACCAGATGATGTGCGAAACAAGCTTCTGGCACGATTAGTTGAAAGCATATGAACTTACCTGAATACGAATACAAAGGCCTAATAGCACAAGCATGGGATGTGTTACGGGGTGATACATCCAAATGGCCGGATCGTTTCTTCTTTTTGGAAATCATCCAAAAATATGGTCAACCGGTGCTCGATGTCGGTTGTGGTACAGGTCGCTTGCTGCTTGATTACCTGCAACAAGGGATTGATACCGATGGATTGGATAACTCGTCTGAGATGTTAGCGCTCTGTCGGCAGAAAGCTGCTGATCTCGGTTTGTCCCCGAATCTGTACGAACAGTACATGGAAACTATAGAATTACCCCGGCAGTATAGGACAATCTTGATACCCTCCAGTTCGTTGCAGTTGATTATCAAACCAAGGCTGGTAAACAAGGCATTGAAACGATTATTCGATCACCAATTACCAGGAGGTGTTATCGCTGCGTCGATCATGACCTTGTGGAAAGAAGGCGAACCGCTTGAATCTGAATGGGAACAAACTGCTACTCGGGAAAAGGATGGCGTGAAGTTTTGGAGATTAGCGAAGTCGCGTTACGATCCCGAGAGCGAGTGTGAGCATACCGAACACATCTATCAGAAAATAGATGGCGACAAGGTAGTTGCAGAAGAAACACATCGTCGCTCCCCAGCAACTAGATCTTACAACCAAATACAAGCAAGGGCATTATTTGAGCGAGCTGGTTTCAGGAACGTTCAGCTTTACAGTGAGTTCACCTTCGATCCAGTGAAACAGGATGATACTTTGTTTGTGGTAATAGGTCAAAAACCAGGTGAAGTCTAATCGCTGTCCAACCCTGTTTGGCAGCCGGCCTCGCTTCGCTCGGAGGGTGCGCGGCGCGGTTTGCCAGAAACGGTTTCTTGGCTGGTTTCTGTTACCATTTTCCAAGTAAAACCCCAATAAGGAGGATATTTGCATGTTACCATCGTCGATCATGGATATCATTCAAGAAAGGCTTGGTGATAGGCTTGATGATTACCTTATCCCGCCGCCGATATTCATCACCATGCAAGGTGAGTTTATGGAGTTCGATTTGGATAGCGGGACGCTTACAACTCGTTTCCCGGTTCTTGATGAGTTCCGTAATCCCTATGGTTCTATGCAAGGTGGCATGGTGGCCGCGGCTGTTGACAACACGATTGGACCGCTCAGTATGCTGGTAGGGCCTCCAAATGTTACGCGTCGATTGGAGATGAAATATAGCCGTCCGGTGGCGTCCGATTTCGAGTACATTACGGTAAAGGGTAGCTTAGTTGGGCGCAAATGTTCGCAGTTGATATTCAGCGCAGAAGTACGTGATCCGCAGGGGGCGCTTCTGGCTAGAGCAAGAGCCACCCATTGGATTGTTGATGCTCTGCCCCATGCTCGTGACTAGTGCAGTTGGGCCTAAATGCATCGGTGGTTTCTGTTCTTTGATTTTGCTGCTTGTCGGCTGCGCACAGTCATCGGAACCCTGCCCACCACGCCCCCCTGCTGACCTATCCGAGGCAGCTGCGTTTGCTGGGGATGACCGGCTTTTTTTCCAGTTCCCACTTGATGAGGTTAGCTACGATGCATCGCCCTTCTTTACAAACTTTTGTGAAAGCAGTGATGGTCCTGAGTCTGCGCGTGAGTACCACGCTGCTGAAGATTACTTCCGACCAGCCGGCACCCCTGTCTATGCCATGGCTGATGGCAAAATCAGCTTCTCAGGCCCGATGGGTGGTTATGGATGGCTGATCATCATTGACCATCCACAGGCCAACCTGTATTCATTGTACGGTCACCTCAGCCCCAGCCGGCGGCGGATGAAATCGGGAACGGTGAAGAAGGGGGAGTTGATCGCCTATCTGGGTGATTCGCACGAAAATGGCGGCAGCCTGGAGCATCCCCTGGAACCCCACTTGCACCTAGGGGTGCGCGCAGGCCAGCGGGCTGATTACCCAGGTATGGGAGAGTGGCGCTGGCAGGCTGGGTGGATCTCACCCTGTCCACGAGACCTCGGCTGGCTACCACCCTCGGCAATCATCACCAGCCAGGAAATCACTGCTGGTGGGTTCCCGGAACCAGCAGCAGGGTTCGTGGCGAAGTGGGGGGTTGAACTTCTATTAATTGGTATTTACTTGTTTGGCGGGGTGTGTATGCTTGTCTTTGCGATCAGGAAAAATAAAACCTACGTCCTGGTCCCTTTTGGCGTCATATTACTCGCAGCCGGGTGGATATTCTACAACAAGGGAACGAAAATGAGCTATGCGCTCTTCGCTATGGCCATTCTATTTTCGACGATTGGAATCTATAGATTCATTCGCTGTTCCATTAAAATACCGCACACCCAATCTTAAAAACTCACTACAGGATAGAAATGCGCCGCTGGCAGATCAAACCGGTAAAGCCCCAAAGAGTCTGAAAATATCGGCCTCTTGTAATGGTAGAATACACGGGTAATTGGAAGCCGGTATAACTTTACGACTATTAACTTATATACGTTACGGAGCGAAGCATGACAACCCCAGAGCAAAAATCGTACCAGACGACGGTATTGGACTACCCGCTTGTTTCAAGGATCCGCCGCAATCATGGCCTGGAACATGCCACCCTGCACGTTTTATCAAGACGGCAGCCGCGCACGCCGATGGCTGGTCATTCAGATATGAAAGGTTTCTGGTTGTTAGGGGATGTCTCCACGGAAGAGGTGCAATCGGCGGTGGAAGAGGCGCTGCGAAGGCTGAAGGCCGGCGAGCGCAGCCTGGCGGTGCACCCGAACTGCGGCACCAATATCGTCACCTCGGGGATTTTGGCGGGCGCAGCGGCAATCGTGGGCCTGTTTGGTGTTGGACGGCGCTTTCGAGACAAGCTCGAACGCCTGCCGTTGGTGCTCACGCTGGCGACCTTGGCTTTGATCGTATCCCAGCCCGTGGGGCGGCTGCTGCAGGAGAACGTGACGACTTCGGCCGACCTCGGGGATTTAGAGGTGGTTGAAATCCGCGTGGTGCGCAAGGGTCGCGCTCCTGCTCACCGGATCGTAACGCGAGGTTAAATGTGAGCACAGCTCCGCCGGTGGTTTATATTTTGCACGGAGAAGATGAATTCGCCATCGCGCAGGCTGTAGCAACGCTCGAAGAGAAGATGGGGGAAGAGACGACAGCCGTTTTAAACTCTTCGCGGCTGGATGGGCGCTCGCTTTCGCTGAATGAACTAAAAACGGCGGTCAGCGCGCTGCCCTTTCTATCAGCTCGCCGACTGGTCGTGGTCACGCAACCTTCGTCAAGCTTGAACAGCCAGGGGTTACAAAACAAGTTTAAGCAAATATTAGAGGGGCTGCCGCCGACAACGGGGTTGATCTTGATCGAATATAAAACCCTCAGGAAGAACAACTGGCTTTTGAAATGGGCGCAGGGCGCCGGGTCGAAGGCGTTTGTGCGCGTGTTCCCCACAAGGAAGGGAGGCGCAATGGCGAGGTGGATCCAGGAGCAGGCTCAAGCTGCCGGAGGGCAAATTACCCCTCAAGGGGCTGCTTTGCTGGCCAGCCTGGTGGGGGAAGATGCGCGCCTGGCCTATCAAGAGGTTCAAAAACTGGTCGCCTATACAAACTACGACGAGCGCCCGATAGATGCGGAAGATGTGGAAAATTTGACAGCGTTCGTGGGTCAGGGAGATATTTTTGCCCTGGTGGACGCCCTGGGCAACCAGAATGCGCGCATCGCTTCCGGCACCTTACGGCAGTTATTGGAGAAACAAGACGCCTTGCCCGTGTTTGGTATGATCGTGCGGCAAATTCGATTGTTATTACTGGCGCGTGAGGTGCTCGATGCGGGCGGTCGTGAGGTGGACGTGGCGCGTGAGATAAAGATCCATCCCTTTGTGGCGGGTAAGATCACCACCCAAAGCCGCCATTTTACAATGCAGGAATTAGAACGCGTTTACCATCACTTGTTGGATATCGATGAGGCGATAAAGACGGGAAAGATGGCTGGCGATCTCGCCCTGGACACCCTGGTGGCTGAGCTTACGCACCAGTAGGTTTTTTTGGGCGGTTGATGCCGATCCAGAAGTGATTAGGCAGGACCGAGGCGGAGGTGCGAACGGAGATATCTCCGCTCTTGGTGACCGTATCGGGCGTATCGGTTGATTCAGCGCCAATCGTGGCCGGGTGGACAAAACATAGGTTAGGCTTTTTTCCGTATTTGTCCGTGTAGTAGTGGGCGGCGCGTTCGATCTTGGAATTGACCTCGGTTTTTGGGTCGTTATCGAACCAGAGCATGCCAATATTCAAAATAACCTCCTGTTATCCAAAGCATAAAGTGTTGCGCCATTATTACCAAACTATCGAGTCACTTTCGCCGCGCAACACTAGCCTACGTTGGTGGTCCAAAAGCGCACCCCCTGGCCATTAACGTAAGTTTCAAACTGCCCGTTCGCTCCTGAATTGAGGAAGCTTCCACCTGCGCTGGCAGGTAAAGCCCTGCTGCTGGGTTTTCCAATGAGATGAGTCCCAAATTCGTTCAGCAAGCGTTTGCCGTATTTGTTCAGCCGTCCTGACCTCAGGATGGCTACCGGCCAGATGCCTGAATCGGGACCGTGTTTGACCAGCCACTTTAAGTGGCTGTAAAGCTCAAATTCGTTATAACTCAATAATGTCGCCAGATCGTCGATCGCCAGGATGAAAACCGGCCCGCGCTGGCGGCCACTTTTGCGTTGCTCGGCGATTTTCGCCAGATCGATGACCAGCTCACTTGAAGCGCGATCGTAAGTGGAAACGCTACTGATACAGTGTGATAGCCTACTGAGATCCGAAAATATCCCGGAGTCGGGGCAAATCAAATTAAACATCACCTGCTCGGTATGGTTCATGGCGCTGGCGGAGGCAAGGATGGTCCTGAGTAGGCGCGACTTACCGCTACTGGCCTCGCCTGTAATCAAGAGCGAGCCCGGGGAGGGGTCAGAAAGATCAAACAGGAAGGGTAAGCCGTCTTCACAAACACCCAGCAGGGCAGCGTAGGGCGGCAAGGGCCTTAGCTGGTTAATGATCTCTCGAATGGTGGGTAGAGGCCCTGGACCCCCTGGAGCAGGCGGGGAACTGGCTTCGGGAGGAGGATTCATGCCCTCAATAGGGTAATTGCCGGTCGGGGGTGGCCTTCTGCGCGCGTGGGATTGGGGGAGGAGCTTTTCCAGGATCTCCCAGCCGATTTGAAGGGTTTCATTTTTGGTCAACATAGCCACTGCCATCCTTGGTAGATCATATGTTCTAATCCTATTCTATCAGAACACATGTTCTGTGTCAAGGTGTTTTCGGGCTGGGAATTGGATATGTTTCCAGACTGGGGCGAGTTCAACCCCTTCGACTTCACGGTGTTTTACTCAGGGTGCAGCAGTCGCCCGCCGAACTCTCTTCGACTGCGTTTCACTCCGCTCAGAACGTCCCCGTCATGCTGGGCAATACGGAAGATCTCAAAGGCGGGATGGGAGATATTTCACTGTGTTTAGCCTGAGGAGAACCGGCTGCCAGGCATCGTTATTCCCCCGATTTTATTTCTCCCAAAAGCTGATTGATTCGATATGGTAGGTTTGCGGGAACAGATCAAAGGGTGTGATTTGAGTCAACTGGTAGCCGCCAGCGCTCAAAAAACGGGCGTCACGCGCCAATGTGGCCGGGTCGCAGGAGACGTATACGATGTCCCTGGCCCCTTGAGCCAAAATACCCTGCATGGCGTCCCGGCTTAAACCGCTGCGGGGCGGGTCAACCAGGATCAGGTCCGGATCCAGGGAGATATTTTTGAGGACGGCTTCTACCTTATCCTGGTAAAGTTCAACATGCTCGAATTCAGCCAGGTTGATCACAAAATCGTCGCAGGCGTATGGGTTGGATTCGATGCCGACCAGGCGGCCGGCCTGTTGGGCGATAAAGGCGCTGAATAAGCCCACGCCGCAGTAAACATCCAAGACCGAGCTGGAGGGCCTCAAGCTTATATTGGCCAGAATATGCTCGACCATGGCGGCAGCTATGGGGGTGTTGACCTGGAAGAAGGAAGCCGCCGATACATGGAAAAGCCGGCTGGATACCTCGATCAGGACATAATCACTTCCGGCCAGGACCAAAACCCCCGCCGGGCTCACATGTACGACCGAAAGGTCTAGATCCTCCACGCTTAACTCTGGGGCGGTTAAATATTCGCTCTCCAATATGAGCAGGAAGTCATCCTCCACGCCGGCACGCAGACCGATGCGACCCAATTCCTGGATGGGCTCAAAATTCAATTGGGGCCAAATGGCGTTGAGGGAGGCTTCAGGCAAGTGGCACTCCTGAATGGGGATAACTGCCTGTGACCTGGCTCCCATATAGCCGAGTTTACCGTCTTCAGCGAGATGGAACTGCACGTGATTGCGGTAGTTCCACGGCTGGGGGGCTGGGATGGTGGGCTGGACGGGCGGATCACTCAAGCCACCGATACGCTCCAGTTGGTCGGCCAGTATCCCGGCTTTGAGGGCCAATTGGTCTGGGTATGGCATATGCTGGTAGTGGCAGCCGCCGCACACCTTGAAGTGGGGGCAGCGTGGTTCGATGCGGGTTGGGGAGGGTTTGAGCACTTCCAGCAGCTCGCCGCGCGCATAACGCCGCTTGTCCTCCACCAGGCGCAGGCGCACTTGCTCACCTGGCAGGACGTAGGGCACGAATACTGCGCGCCCATCTGCCAGGCGACCCAGGCCTTCCCCCCCATATGTCATGGTCGAGATGCTGATATCAAAGCTGGGATCAGTAGTCATTTATTGCTGCCAAGGTGGTGTGGATGTCTTCAAGGCGCATAATCCTGAGGGGATTGGAAAAAGTGGTGGGGTATTGGGTGGGCGTATGCCCACCCAATACCCCACCACTCGTAAAATCCTCAGGTGAACGTGGCGGTATGGCGCA
>DAOVXM010000373.1 GCA_030636125.1 Chloroflexota bacterium
AGATTTGGCACTTCCTCAGGATAGATCAGGATGAGCTGGTTGTGCAGCAGGTCCGAAAACAGGTGGTGATAGCGATACCAACAACGCTCGTCATCCAGGGGGATCAGGAACAGATTGGCCTTGTCTAATTGCGTCAGGATACTCTGGCTATTTTTCCAATCTGCAACTGTATCGCATAGAGAGGCAGTCATTCGTTCAAGGATTGAGGTCTTGAGTAGGAATTCTTGGATAGATGGAGATTGCTGGTCGAGGACCTCCTCCACCAGGTAATCCAGGATAAATCGGTGGCTGCCGCTGAAGGCTTTGATGAAGGCAGTCTGATCTTCCCGTCCTTGCATTGAGATGGCTGCCATTTGCAATCCCGCGATCCATCCTTCCGTGCGCGCCTCTAAGGCAATCACATCCTCTGCGCGGAGACCCAAACCCATCGTTTCGTTGAGGAAGATGGCTGCTTCGTCAGGTGTGAAGCGCAAATCGTCGGCACGCAGTTCGAGGATTTCGGCGCGCGCCCGTAAACGAGCCAGAGGCCAGGGAGGATTGGCCCGGCTGGAGAGGATCAAATGCATTTGTGGCGGTAAGTTGTCCAGGATAAATACAAGGGCATCGTGAACACCTCTCTCGGTGATTAAATGATAGTCATCCAGCACCAGGAAGAAGGGCTCGGGTATTTCGGCGATTTCGTTGATCAGGCCGGTCAGGATGGCTTCAATGTTAGCTGGCTGAGGTGAGTGGAGCAGTTCCTCGGTTGCTAATCCAATATTTTTATCTATTTGCTGAACTGCCGCTAGAATATAGGCCAGGAAGCGGGTTGTGTCGTTGTCCCCCTTGTCTAACGATACCCATACCACACGTCTCTGGCTGCTAGCGATCCATTGGCTGAGCAGCGTGGTCTTACCGAACCCTGCCGGGGCAGAGACCAGTGTGAGTTTCCTCTGTAGACCCCTCTCCAGCTGCTCGACCAGCCGCTGGCGTGCCACGAGGCCTGGGTAGGGTGGGGGGATGTAGAGCTTGGTATTAAGAAGCGGAGTAGACACCAGAAATCCCTTTTAAATGACACTTTACCTGAGGATATTGAGCCACTGCCCCAGTAATATTATCACATTCCTCCCTCTAAAATGAAAATCGCCTTGGCAATCTGCCAGGTGGATTCCTTGCCAGCAGCCTTCAAATTCTTTTGTCAAGCCGCACCCAGTGCAGGCTGGACTGAACAGCAGATGTAAGGCGTTGATTTACTGTCCAGAACTCCGCCCCGAGCTGGTCAGCTAATGCCAGATAATGGGCATCGTAACGTTCTCTATTTTTGCAACAATCTGATCGTGGTAATCGTGCCCGGCATCGTCACCCGGACAGTGCCACCCTGCACATCCAGTGGTCCTAGATCACGCTCGCGAGCGTCACACAAAAAGGCTCCTATCACCTTGAAATGATGGGCAAAAACCATGACTGGCGATTCTGGCAAAGCAGATGTATACAGGCGAACGATAACTCCTTCTCCCCGCGAGGCAGGCTTGACTGCCATTACCCAAACATTGGGGTGGTCAGTTGTGACTGTCGAAGCTGCCAGGCTGCGCAGAACCGCGCGCTCAGGGTGATCCCATGGGCTATTTGCGATGCTACGCGCAATTAAAGGAATATCATTGTCACGCCAATTACCGCTCTGGGTGAATAAGAGAGCGTAATCGAACGCATAATTTGTCCGTACGTGGCCGCTGGCCGGGTTGCCAGGAATGCTAATAAAACCGAATGCTTTTTCTCGCGTGGCATTACGCAGCGCAACCAGCTCGAGACTGCCGTCTGACTGATAAGAAACAGCCCCCGGCATGGCTTGAAGAATGGCGAGCCCGCGCCCATCGTCATCATCCTGGATATGTGCAAAGTGCTGCAGCGGCCAGAAAGTGGGGTCATAGATTCGCATGGGCGGACGAATCACAACCCCACCCGGCGTATCCATAATCAGCTCGCTTGACGAGAGACCGGTAGTGAAGCGAACAGTCACTGAATGCCCCTCGGCCGCACGTCCCTACACGCGGCAGCGGATCACCGGAGATTCGTTGCTGAACCACATCAAGCGGCGGATCGCCTCGACATGGAGTCCGCTGCTGCAGAGGATCTCCAGACCATCGTCGCGCTCGTGCACCTGCAGTCGGGTTGGTCGATCGCTGGTCTGCGCGGACTTCTTCCAGCTTCCCCCCCGGAACTCGAATCCCATGCGCCACAAGCCACCTGAATCACGGTAGCTAACCAGGTCATTCGAGATACCCGCCAATAAAGATGTCTGCTCATGCGGAGTGCGAATGCTGACTATAGCTCCGCCGGCATCCTCAGCCAATTCCACGAAATAAAACGCAGTCTTGATCCGGACCCGGTCCCCATGGCGACTCCATTCCGGCGGTTCCGATCGGTCGGTTGTTAAACCCGGCCTGGGTAAAGCAGAAGCAAGACGGTGAGTGACCGTGCGTACCGATGTCGCAGCCTGCTCAAGCCAGGGAATCTGCTCCTCTTCGACGACCTTGTCCGGCGAAGTGCCGGTGATAAAGTCATGGTGATTGGAGACTGCCGCGCTCCACCATGCATCCTCAAGTTCCTTTGATATGGTCTGTTCGGTCCCATGATTCTCAGGCAAAAAAGACAGCCGCTCGGCAAGCAGCAGATCATCAACAAGTTCGCGGCATTGTTTCTTGAGCACCGGGCGGGCGGTGTAAAAGCCAGTCCAGTATGGGTTGGGATCGAGTTCCAGAACAGGCAGCCTGTCCAGGTAGCGTTCAACCAGTGACAAGTAATCGTCCAGCCCAGCGTTGACAGCCCGGACACCGGTGGTCGGGTAGTGATTCCGATTGTAACGATCTAGAAGGGCAACAAGATCGGGGATCGGCTCTACGAAATCAAAGCCGATCGGGCAGAACATGTACGGCGTGCGGCTGTAGGGGGCAAGCTGGGCAATATACTGCTTGATGCGGCGCGCGATGTGGCGATCAGATCGTGCAGGGAACGCAACCCGGACGAGATAAACACGGCTCAACCCGACATGAGCGAGCATGTCGCCCTGCCCATAGGTAAAAGCATTCCAGTGACACAGCACTTGCGCCCCATTCCTATCGCGCCACACAAAATCGAGGCTGCGCTCTTGGTTCAGCAGCCGTTCGGCATTTGAACCCGGTCTGGGAAATCGCCTGGACAATTCCAGGTCGCAACCCATAAAGTACATGCCATCGATGCGGGTGATGGCGGTACGGTCAAAACCGGCAGCGTTTAAAAGAGAAGGAAGTGCCGGCGAGCACCCAAAACTATCGGTAAAATAAGCCAGTTTTGGTTCCTGAAGCATGCCATGCGTGCGTAGCCACTCCTGTCCGATGAGCAGATCACGCAAGATGGCTTCCGCGCTGGGCAGCAGCGTATCGGCGGTAGTCACACCGCTGCTGGTCAGGCGCAAACGTCCCTCGTTAACCAGCCCACGTACTTTTTTCCGCTGTGCGGGGCACCGGTCCCAGTACAAACGCAAGAAAAATATACACTCGATCGAATAGATGCGGCGCGGTTCCTGCTGTAATTCCTCGATAGCCTGGTCGAGGTTGGGGCGCACAAATCGATCAAAATATTCCTCAGATGTGAACATCCAGTTGGGATCCCAATGGCTCGACTCGGAAAAGATAAGCACTCGTTCGGCATCATCAGGAATACCCAAATGACGGCGCAAAGGCTCATTGGCTGGTTGGACAATATCATTCATCAAATGTACTTCACTTCGTCGATTACTTGGTAGCCCCACTCAATCCGCAGCTAAACCCTCGGCACTGCTTCTAACCTCTATATGTCCAAGATATTCATCGATAGCTTTGTTTAAAGCCCCGGGACTGAAGCCATAAGGTCCCAATCCCCCCGCGTAGACAACGCATCCATCCAGCCCAACCAGGTACAGGCGGGTCGGCTTGGCGGCGTAAGCCTTGCTGATGGCGTCGTCCATCTCGTCTA
>DAOVXM010000143.1 GCA_030636125.1 Chloroflexota bacterium
GAAACTCTTATCAAATCATCCCTGACAGCCAATTTGTAAACTGTCCCGCTCAAGTGGATTTTGATGCGCGTAAGTTCGTCGCCGAACAGCCTGGTTGGTTGAATGGCTACGAGGAGTACGCAGCAGGAGCAAACCGGAGTGGCGCTGAGGTCGTAGATTATATAGCGATCAAATTTAGCGTCAGCCCGCGCCTCCTTTTAGCATTACTTGAATACCAATCCGGCGCCCTCACCGATCCAGATCCACCTTCGCAGGCGACCACTTACCCATTGGGTTACCGCGCTCGTGATCGTAAAGGTCTCTACCGGCAACTGCTCTGGGGGGCCAACCTGCTTAACAATGGCTATTACGGTTGGCGTACGAGTAGTTTGATATCCATTGACCATAAAGATGGACGCATGGAACGCTTTGACCCCTGGCAAAATGCTGCTACCGTCAGCATGCACAACTTCTTCAACACATTGCTCCCAATTGATGAATACTATCAAGCCATTTCGCCCGAAGGGTTCGCGCATACATACTCTTCCCTCTACGGTGACCCCTGGGCAGCAGACCAACCCCATATCCCTGGTAGCCTGGAGCAACCATTCCTGACTTTGCCGTTTAAGCCGGGCGACCCCTGGGCCTACACAGGTGGGCCGCACACTGGATGGGGTAAAGGCGAGCCATTCGCTGCATTAGACTTCGGCCCTCCACTCACGTTGGGTGGGTGCCAGCCTACATCTGAGTGGGCGACAGCTGTCGCCCCAGGGGTCATCGTCCGCTCTGAAACCGGGGAAGTGACACTCGACCTGGATGGTGATGGGGACGAGCGCACCGGTTGGACCATCTTCTACCTGCACGTGGCCACACAGGGGAGAGCCCCCGTCGGCGCCACCTTGCAGACCGGCGATCCAGTCGGGTACCCCTCCTGTGAGGGCGGCACAAGCACAGGCACCCACATCCATATTGCCCGCAAATACAATGGTGAATGGATTGCTGCCGATGGGCCATTAGCATTCAATCTGGAAGGTTGGATCGCCCACAATGGAACTGAAGCATACCAGGGCACGTTGACGCGCCTGTCCCGCACGGTAACTGCTTGCGAATGCTCCAACCAGGCAAGTTTTATCCAGGCAGAAGAACGCTCGGACTAGAGTTCATAGCTGCCAGAGTATCTCGTGATAATGGGGGGGAACAGTACGTTGAACAAGAAAAAACCAACTCAATTTGCCCTTTTGCCCACCATTTCACCGGTGGGCTTAATTTTAAAACAACTTTAAAATAATCAAAGTACAAATTAATATTTCAAAATAACAGCTTGACATTTATGTATTTTTTGCTATAATACTGAAAGAAACACTATAAGCAACTGTTAATCCTGGGACAGAAAAAGAAGGAACTTATAATGAATAGATTACCCACCACCTGCCCGATCTGCGGTGGAGAAATTACCGTAACCCGCATTCACTGCCGGGACTGTGACGTTACTATCGAAGGACGCTTTGATGGCGGGCCTTTTTCGCAACTGTCACCTGACCAGCTAGCTTTTATTGAGACCTTTGTACGCTGCGAGGGAAAGATCAATCGCATGGAAGGCGAAGTCGGACTCTCCTATCCCACGATCCGCAACCGCCTACATGAGGTTATTCGTGCTCTGGGTTACGAGCCTGGTGGGGGTGAGGAAGCCATCGGATTATCGGAAGAAGAGCGCCAGCGTATTCTCGAAGAGCTTGATAATGAGCAAATCTCGGTTGATGATGCTATGCTTTTGCTACAAGAAAGAGGAGGATAATCATGGGCCAGCAGTCGGTAACCACCAGTTCGACACCCGAAGTTCTCATCGAAGAAGTTCACGGGAACTTAGAGGTGAAAGGGTGGGATCGATCAGATGTGCTCGTGAAACCCAGCACGGATGACGACCTGCTCCTAGAAGCACAGGATGATACCGTGCGTATTCGCTGTAAAAGCAACTGCATGGTACGGGTACCCCACGGAGCTAGTATGATGGTCGGACACGTACACGGTAATACGCGCATTAAGTTGATTGACGATAGGTTGAAATGCGAGCAAGTTGCAGGTTCTTTGGTGCTGCGCAATGTAGCGGAGACCAGGATCGAATCCGTACACGGCGATCTGCTTGCCAAACAGGTTATGGGGGACTTATATGTTGACAATGTCCATGGGAATGCGGTCGCACGCGATATCCAGGGGGACTGCGCCATTGGACAGGTGGGAGGTAATCTTGACCTGAGAGACGCGGAAGGAGATATCAACGTGTCAGCCACGGGTAATGCCAGAGTCCGGTTAAGCCTGCTAGCGGGAGAGAATTACAATATAACAGCCAGTGGAAACCTGCACTGCCGCATTCCAGACTTCAGCAGTGTGCAGGTGGAGTTTTCAAGCGAAGCTAATAAAATCCAAGTAAAACTACCGGGCGAAAAAAACTTGTACCAGCAACAAAACTATAGCCTAACCCTTGGGGATGCCGAGGCTTCGATGTCCCTCTCGAGTGGTGGAAGCCTATCTTTCGTCAGCCAGGAATCTGAACAGTTTGAAATGGAAGATGTTGAAGCCGAATTCGAAGAGGCATTCGCCGGATTTTCTGAAGAGTTTAGCCAACAAATTGCTGACCAGATAGAAGCCCAAGTCGAGACCCAGTTAGATGTTCTCAACAATGAGATGGAAAACCTCTCAACTGTCATCGGACAGGCCGGCCTCTCGCAGGAGGAAAAAGACCGTATTATGGAGCAAGCTCGCGAATCTAGCGAGCGTGCCACCGCGCGATCCCAAGAAAAAATCCGGCGCGCCCAGGAAAAGCTCGAACGCAAACTGGCAGCGGCGCAAAGGAAGGCCGAACTGCGAGCCAGGGCTGCCGAGCGGCGCAGCCAAAAAGGGACGGGATTCACATGGCCTCCCCCAACAGAAAAATCTCCCAAGAAGGTGGTCTCAGACGAAGAACGCCTGATGGTCTTACGCATGTTAGAAGAAAAGAAAATTGGCCTGGAAGAAGCTGAACAATTGTTAACAGCTTTAGAGGGCAATGGAGAATGAGGCCCAATTATGTCTAGCGAAAGTGAACGCCGTTTCATACTTGAAATGATCCAAAGCGGTAAGATCTCATCTACTGAGGGTCTGAACTTGCTTAAAGCGTTAACAACTGCTGATGAGGTACAAAGCCCCATGGAGGCCGGCTCCAGCGAAAGCGAAATACCAGGCGAGACCGGCATAGATGCCGAAGCAGCTGCTCCAGATCCATCACCTCAATCACATCAAGATGAACCGCTCACGGGAGAAGTACTAGAACCGGTAAATGCTACCCTGCCGCCAGGTGTAGAAAAATGGCGTCGCTGGTGGAGGATGCTGCTGTGGGTGGGTGTGACGATCACTATCTTGGGAGGGTTACTGATGTACTGGGCGCAACAAGCTTACGGCATTGGCTTTTGGTTTATTTGCGCTTGGGTACCTTTCCTGTTAGGTTTAGCTTTGATGGTGATGGCTTGGCAAAGCCGCACGGCGCGCTGGGTCCATATACGAGTACACCAGCGTCCTGGCGAATGGCCTCAAAAAATTGCGCTCAGCTTCCCGATCCCGCTCCGCATGACCGCCTGGTTTTTACGAGTCTTTGGTGGCAGAATCCCAGGATTGCGGGATACCTCAGTGGATGAATTGATCGTAGCCCTGGGTGACTCAACAAGCCCCGAGAATCCACTATTCATCGAAGTTGAAGACGATGAAGATGGAGAGAGAGTAGAGATATTTATTGGCTAAAAGACATAAGCACGCTTTCCAGCCCAACATACTGGCGCTGAGGACATCCCCCAAACGATCTACGCATTGGGATGGGCGTTTAGCCCCTCCGAGGAGGACCGAAAATGGCCACAAGTGATGACCGTATGAAAATTTTAAAAATGATTGACGAAGGAAAAATTTCCGCTGAGGAAGGCGCCAAGTTGCTAGCTGCGCTATCGGAAAGCAGAAAACCAAGCAAGGCGCCCGTTAAAGGCTCGAGTGGAGGGGCACGCTGGTTGCGCGTACGCGTGACGGACATGGTAACCGGCAAATCCAAAGCCACTATCAACTTACCGATGGGGCTGGTGGACGCCGGGATGAATATCGCCTCCCAATACGCACCAGACGTGGCTTTTGATGAGTTAATGGAAGCTATCGCAGCCGGTGCAGAAGGTAAAATCATCGACGTGATCGATGAAGAAGACGGCGAACACATTGAAATATTCATCGAGTAGAAAATGAATTATGGCTCAAGAACAGATTGAACACGTTTTTAATGTTCAGGACCCATCTCGGTTAATCCTTTCGAATATCCGTGGCTCGGTATATGTTCAAACTGGTGATGATGCCAGCATACATGTGACTGCTATCAAACATCTCGACACGGGAGACGCTGAACATACAGAAATTTTTATCTCTCAAAGAGCGGATGATACCGTAACAGTGGAAACCCGCTACCGGGCAAAATCTTGGTTTCAATTCCCCCGCAAACATCCTTGTAAAGTTGACTATATCATCCGCGTTCCGCGTGCCTGTTCCCTGAATGTCTCTGGGGTGAGCAACACCGCAACGATACAAGGGATCGAGGGAGCCTCCTCGATTGATACGATTAGCGGCTCAATCGATTTAAGAAATCTATCTGGTCATCTTAAAATCTCGTCAGTCAGTGGCGATATCAAGGGCGAGTCACTGTCCGGTACTCTTAAATTGAAGACCGTGTCAGGTGATGTGGATTTCAGTAAGGCCAAATTTGGCGAAATTAATGGGTCTACCGTCAGTGGCGATCTTGATATTCAGACACAGATCACAGGACCCTATCGCTTCAACTCAATTTCCGGCGATATCTGTCTAATCGTTCCACCGGATACCAACTGCTCGGTAAAAGTCAGTAGTGTGAGCGGTGAGTTCATCACAGCTTTGCCCAGCAGCCACAGTCAACGCCGTAATGGAAAGGGCTTCTATGAGATAGGCTCTGGGGGCGTTAACCTTGACTTTGACAGTGTCTCGGGAGATCTCTCCCTGACCGCAGCTAGTAGCGCGCCTGCAGGCCCACAGGAAGAGCTTGGCCTGGATTCGCAAGAGTTTCGCCACAGCGTGCTTGATCGCATTGCCCAAGGCAAATTATCCGTTCCAGAAGCCTTACACGAACTGCAAGCTTGAACATTCGATCTGCAAATCCTATCAATAAACATTGGTCGAAATTCCATGATAGAATTTCGATCATTATTATTTAACCGCCTAAGTCAAACAGAATTCAATTTTGGTTACCCTCCCTGCTCTAGACCTTACTCTCCGTCGCTCCGTGCTCACTTATCTTGGCGTCGAGGTTACACAACCCGATCTAGCCTGCCTCGACGCCCTGGTGGATGCTTATATTCGTTATGTCCCCTGGGAGAGTGCATTTCGCATCGCCAAACGCGCACACATCACAGACACCATCCAGTGCCCACGCTGGCCTGATGAGTTTTGGTATGATGCCATGCAGCGCGGTGGGGGTGGCACTTGCTTCGAGAGCAACTACGCCTTCTTCAGCCTGTTGCGCAGCCTTGGATACGATGGTTACCTGACCATCAACAATATGGGGGACAGCATAGGCTGTCACTCAGCCATAATTTTGAACGTCGCAGATGTTTTTTGGTTGACAGATGTCGGTATTCCACTGCACGTCCCAATCCCAGTTCCACAAGCGGGATCAGCACAACGAGCCGGCCCATTTCATAATTACACTTTGACACCCACCGGTGATCACCGCTACCGGGTTGAACGCGATCGCCACCCAATCCCATATATCTACACGTTGATCAACATCCCCGTTGATGATGGGGAATACCGCGCTGCAACCACCCTCGATTACGATAAAAATGGACATTTCCTCGACCGCGTGATTTTAAATAAAAGAATGGGGGAGCGTATGTTGCGCGTTAACAGTTCTGAAAAACCATTCCACCTGGAGTCTTTCCAAGATGGTCATCATAGCGACCACATCATCAAGGGCAATGTCGTTACAACGGTTGCCAAAACTTTCGGAATGGATATAGACATCCTCCGCCAAGCGCTCGAGATCACGAACAGCGACTGAGTTATCCCAAAAAAGTGGGGATCATTAGACCAATGAGCAATTCGATTGCCCGGAGGAAAGCATGAAGAACACAAAGTCAAATTTGGTCCTAAGGAATGGATCAATTTATACCCTCGATGCGAAGCGCAATTGGGCACAGGCGATCGCAATTGCCAAGGATAAGATCATATATGTAGGGGCTGAAGATGGCATTGAGGCGTTTATCGAATCGGATACGGTTGTTATCGACCTCAAGGGAAAAATGATCTTGCCTGGTTTCGTGGATGCACACGCCCACCCTACCCTGTCCATGGACTTCTTCAGTAATGTCAACCTACATAACCTTAGATCCATCCAAGATTTAAAAAAAGCCATTACTGCGTATGGTAATTCCCATCCCAATGCAGAGGTCATTCGTGGCGGTGGATGGGATAACAGTACTTTTCCAGGAATTGGCCCGGGCAAGGAAATCCTGGATACGATTGAACCTAACCGCCTGGTATCCCTGGTATCAAACGACGGTCATTCTGTCTGGGTCAACTCAAAAACGCTTAAAATCGCTCACATCACCAAGAACACACCCAATCCTGCCGGGGGCGTCATCGAACATTACCCGGATAGTGGCGAGCCCAACGGCACGCTCAGGGAAACAGCGATGAAGTTAATAGAAAAAAAGCTCCC
>DAOVXM010000022.1 GCA_030636125.1 Chloroflexota bacterium
AACCAACTTTCATGTCGTACAAGAAAGTTTAGAGCCAGACACCATAAATCTACTGGATGGCGCATCGATTACGGCCGTCTTTCCCGAACATAGCGATGAACCCATACCAGTGAAGGTTGTCGGCGCCAACCCGTCGTTCGACATAGCATTAATAACCGGGCTAAATCCAACGGATTCGTTTCCTGATGTAAAAGGACTGACGATTGCAGATTCAGACGCGGTGCAGGTAGGACAAAAGGTGATTGCAATTGGGAATCCTTTCGGCCTCGAATTCACTGTGACAACTGGCATTGTTTCAGCAATTGGGCGATTTGTCCCCTCGGTCGGCCAAATCACTATTCCTATGATTCAAACCGATGCAGCGATCAATCCAGGTAATTCCGGGGGGCCCTTATTGAACTCGCAGGGCGAACTTATGGGCATCAATACGTCCATCATAAATCCAGAAGGACGCTCCTCCGCCGGGTTAGGTTTTGCAATCCCTAGTAATCTCTTGATTGAAGCCTTAGCTAATCTGGAACTCGGTGGGCTCAGCGACATTCGTGATACGCGTCCCACTCTTGGGGCAAACCTGCGGACGGTTAGCCTATTGCCCGAGGGCATTCGAGATTTGCTCGAACTCCCGGATGAGGGTGTGGCCGTGATTGAGATATTACCAGGGAGCCCGGCCGACAAAGCTGGCCTACGTGGCAGCCAGCGAACGGTGAAATTGGGCTCAACCGATTTCCCTGCTGGGGGCGATGTGATTACGGCAGTCGATGGAGACCGGCTAACGAATGCTGAAGAGCTGAATTTGCTCATTACTTATGAGGGGGAAGCAGGAGATCAGCTTGAATTTACTCTGTTGCGTGATGGTCGGGAGATGAACGTGACTGTGACACTTGAGATCCTCGAATAGGTTCGGTTGACATTTCATCATAGCCAATTCAGGGTGCCGACAAAACTCAGAAAGCAGAGAAAGCACTGGGCGAGAAGGTGATTCCGTGTATGAACACGGCGATGAGCAAGAGCGATCTGGGGTGGGGGTTCCGGATGGGCAGGCGTGGGGGCTGGCAGAGAGTGAGGGGATCAGAGGGGTTTGATCCGATGGAAGGGATGAGAGATGTTATTAATTCAAAATTTCGGACTTTTTACACAGTCTGGCGATTGGTTGGGCGGCCCATTAATAAACCCGCAAGGAAGTCAAACATTCTCAACCCTCAAGAAAACGCTTGACATGAGGAACAACGGTGTCGCTTTTTGCCCAAATATCAAAATGATGGTAACCAGGCAAAGCGATTAATTCAGCCACCGGCATTTCTTCGGAGCAGGTCTTCATCCCCAGGTAATTGTTTTCGGCATCACCTACATAAAGAAAGCAAGGATATGGAAATTTCGCCAGCAATGACTCAACTTCATCCCGCCATCGATAAGGAGTCTCCCATTGCGCAATCAGGGCGCGAAAATCATTGTCGGGCAAGCGAATTCTCATACCATCGGGAACAGACATGTTGCTTTCCCAAAAATGAAGCCATGCATCTCCCCCTTGTTCCAATGCCATGAGGATGGGGTCATCACCTTCAGGCAATCCCTGCAATGGCTTATGACTGAGAGGGGTCCTATCCCCAATATCCCTACTGTCCGAGTAAGGGTTCAGCCCGCCGATGATGATCGATGCAAATCTGTCAAGGGCATATTTAGCCGAACAAAAACCAACGGACCCGCCCATTGAGAAGCCCCAATAATGCGCTTTGGACACACCAAGGTCGTCAAGCACAGCCAGGTAATCTTTAACACGCACTTCGGGCGAATAGTCATTCGGGTCATAGGGCTTGTCGCTTTTACCGTGACCGCGAGCATCCACTAAGATTAGCCGGTAATGCTGATGTAATTGAGCAATATAACCAAGTTCCCGCCAATCTTCGCCTGTTGAACTAAAACCATGTGCCAGGATCAAATCAGGGCCAGAGCCTTCGACTTCATAATAGATTTTGACACCTTCATTATTTGCAAAAGGCATTTCTCATCTCCTCTATTAAACCTCCAAACCTGTCGGGGTGCCCAATCGAGGTTGATAAAAAGCCACAATTAGGCGTCATGTGCAAAGATATGATAGCCCGTGCTATTGGAATTGACGATCGCTACCCTCGCTGCGTTCAGACCTAATAAAGTGTTTGGCTAGAATGGTATGTATCGCGCTATCGACATACCCAGCAGTGCTATTACCAAGAATACCAGCGAAACTTGTCCTACTCTGCCTAATCGGGCTACTAGAGCATGCATCTGGGTCTCTTGCTCTGGGGTGGGTGGGCTGCCCTGTGCTTGAATTTCCTGTCCAATGGTCTGCATCTGATTGAAGATTCCGCGTATCACCACAACTGCAAATATCCAAGCGATCACGCCGGCAATGCTGCCAATGGTCAGGACAGCGCCGTATCCAGAAAGAAAGACAGATAATCGAAATCCTAAAAGAATCCAGTACATGATCAACCCGGACAGCATCGTGAGGGTAGCGGTGGCATAAACTGTCGACAACAGACGGGTCTTTCGAGTGAGGTATTGCATTGTCTTCTGTCCTTCTGGCCCAGTTGCCTTCACGGTCGGTTGAAGAAAGCCAATATTAAAGAAAGCAAATCCAACCCAAAACACGCCGCTAAAGATATGGATAACACGAAGAACCGAAATAAGAATACTCATAACATATCTCCTGATTATGAGATGGATAAGCTACCCATCGAGGAATTTATCAGTGGCAACCATCTTGCACTTTATCTGATACGCGGGCTAAGGGTTGATAAGCAAAAGACTTAATGCTTGTTCTCCCTTTTGAACCATAATACCGACTAAAAGAAGGGTTCGTTGCCACAAGTGATTAATCGAGCTGCTATAACGACCGGTCATGGAACCCAGGAATATCACCTAGGTTGCCGCCGCGCCTAATTTAATCGGGCGCAGCGGCAACCATTAGTAATGAAGCTAAGCCGCAGTCACCTGCTTTACAGGACCGCGCGTGACGGCAGTTTGTTCCTCCATGACATCAAATGTCTTCACGCTAAAATCGCTGAGGGCGGGGTGGTTGACGATCCCAGCGGCGATATCGCCGTTCAGGTAGGAATTTAGCGAATCACCATCCTCGAAGTGGAGGATACCACCAGCTTCGCTCTGCTCCTCATTGATGATCCAAACCTTCCAACGCAGTCCCGGTACTGCGGCAATGGAATCCGCCAGGGACGTGGCTGCTTGGGTGTATTCCTCACCAGTGACATTAAACTTAAAATTGACCTGTAAGATTTTTGTTGACATGCTGTGCCTCCTCTGGCTATAAACTACTTTTATTGAACAAACTTATTAAACATTTGCACTATTTACATGTCCATCACCTCCTTTAGCGTGGGGCGTAACTGATTTGTACGCAGCCCCTCATAAATAGATTTTATTGGCATTACCTTCAACACCTGGTAGTAAGCGTCGCTGGAGCAAGGACGGCAAAACACCATACCATTTAGCCTCACTTCGCGTTCGTTGATAATCTCTTCGCCACATAAGACGCAGTTTGTGCGTACGCCAGGGCGACTGACGATTCTTTCGAGCCCCTTCGCCACAGCTACTGCTTGCACATTAAACAACTCGTCCGCGGGCATCAACTGATAACCGTGCAACTGGGCAAAGTAACGCCGTTCCTGATCAGGCGCATAATACAGGGCTCGCCGGCGCACGTCCGGCTTTGGCGCTAGGCGTACTGCATGAGCAGTTTCTAGATCGATGAAAGTCGCTGCAACTTTGCCGTAATCCTCTACGCGCAGGGTGCGGTGACCGATGCTACAGTCCGTTGCGGCTTCAATCCCATCTGCAAAACAACCATCCGTCTCCAGAATAACCAACAATCGTTTGTCTGGATTGGGTGAACTGATCCCTAGGAGAGATGATCCAGCGAGTCCCATGCGCACGCCCAGCACCTGGCGAGGACACAAATGACGGTGTAACGCTGCGGTTTGGCTCAAGAGTTCTTCAATTGGTTTCATATTCCACCTAAATTTAGCTACCTGACACTTTTTATAAGATCGTTAGTAACTAGTCAACCAAGGGCAGGGAGAGCCAGAAAAATGGTGAGCGTCTTTTTTAGAAAGACTCTTAAACCAGGATGATGGTGCGGCGCGCGTACGCCCATTGAGCTCCCAGGTCAATTAGTGTTTCAGCGGAGAGCATTTGAGTTGCTATGGGATAGAGCATTCGTTCTTCTTTAGCAAAGTGTTCCCGGGCGATGGCGACGATTTGCAGCAGCAACTCTCGAGCCTGGTCTACATCCTGTGTGGCGGGGAGATGTTCTAAGGACTTTTCGATCTCGTCGTGATCCATGCGCATAACAGCCAAAGGTCCCGTCGAGCCGATAAGCGGTTCCAAGGTTGTGAAAAGAAGCTCCTCCTCCAAGCGTGCATGGCTGGCCAGCGCGGCCGCCAACATAGCTCCCAAGGACTTTACCAGAGGATGGTCAGTAACTGATGGCGCAAATTGTTCCAGGTAATCGAATTGGGTATAGAACACAGCGTGTTCGCCCAGTAGTGCATCGGTAATCTTCACAAAGCCTCCTGATTATGCCTTCTTACGCAACCATAATGTCACAAAAATAGATGGCTTATACGCGACCAGTAGAGTGCTAGTGTTGTGTCAAACATCATTGTTTAGTAAGAATAGTATATAAACGGAACACTTTAAGTATTGTGCCACTATTACCAAACTATAGTGTCATTTTCGCTGCGCAACACTAGTAAAGTCTGAAGGTCAGACATCTCGTTCAGACCCCTTCTGCGGAGACCATGGTCTCTTCTGATTTGGGAACTCCAGAACGCTTGAGACCATAAGCCAGCGCTAGCGAAATCAACGCCAAGGCAATGAACACAACAAATCCGGTGGCGTAGCCACCCTCACCCTGGATGCGAACGAAGGTCCCCAGAATGGGCGGGATAGCGAAGCCCCCAAAAGCACCCAAACCACCAATCCAGCCTGCCGCGCCGCCAACAGCCTGGGGAACATACTGCGGCATCAACTTGAAGACGGCGGCATTGGCGACCCCCATACCAAGTGCCATCAAAACGACGCCCAGGATACTCATGCCATATACACCAGACATGGTCATGATAACCGCACCCACCAAGGTGGTCATCAGGGACAGGATGGCGGCCCTCTCACCGCCGATCTTGTCGGAGAGAGATCCCCCAGGCACACGAATAATAGAAGCGGTCAAGGAGTAGAGCGCGGTCAAAATGCCTGCCGTGACCGCGCTGGTGCCGTAGAATGATCTCCAATAGGTCGGCAGCCAGGCCGTCATGGCGATAAAGCCACCAAAGGTAGTGAAATAAATCGCCACCAGGAACCAGGTCTTCCAAATACGGGCGGCGATTATGAGGCTTTCCCGGGCATTCCCTCTCGGGAAAATTTCCTGCCCGAGATCGGTGGCCTGTTGATGAGCTTCTTCCGATGAAGCTCCCTGGTCACGCAGTTGAAAATAATAGGCGTTCAGGCCGGTGAGATGGTATAGGGCTACCCCGATAACCAGAAATAACAACCAGGCCAGGTATGCCCCGGCTAAGCCCCAGCCACCCAGGACCAGCGGTAGCAGAAATGAGAACAAGCCCGGCGCCAGGTTACCGATGCCAGCATAAGCGTCCAGAGCCGAACCCTGGCGGCTTTGCGGGAACCAATAAGATACCTGGCCAATGCCCACCGAGAAAGTGGCAATACCGCAGCCTGAGAGCACACCCAAGAGCAACAACAGGGGATAGAGGGATGTTGTCATTTTTTCAGGGAACAAGAAATACACCACCCCTAACAAGCCTAACATCCCCAAGACGGATGACCACAGTAAGATCAGGAAAGGTTTGCGACCACCGGTTGTATCCACCCAGGCGCCAAAGGGGATACGCAGTAACGAGCCTGATAAGGAAGGCGCTGCAACGAGTAAGCCTACCATGACCGGTGTCAGATGCATGACTTCTTTGAACCGGCTTGCCGTTGGGCCGAACAACGAGACAGCGGCAAACCCGGCAAAGAAGCCAAGGGTTGCACCAAATAATCCTTGTTGGGGATTTCCTTTAACGTTCATTTTTTATCCACTCCAATTGTGTCTTGTTTATTTTTGAAGGTAGTATCGCACTTGGATTGATTTTGGCTAATATTCACCGCTAAGTTCACTAAGTAATTTGCGGAATGAATTTTGAAATAAATCTGGTGTCAAAACCGCAAATTACTTTTAGCAAATGCCGGATTGGCGTTTTTATATTCAAGTTACTTTCCGGCATTTGCATAAGACCGCAGAGATTGTCTCTGTTTTTACTGTTTACATCCGTGATCGCTGCACTCTCGGCGGTAAATCCGCAGCCTTTGGCGTAAGTCCTTTTTACGCCCAATATCGACTTATCACCGGCAGGGCCTAAGTGCGAGCGCGCCGCACCCAGACCACGATCTGCCAGGGGCGGAAGAGGTAACCCAAGGGATAAGTGATGATGTGCACCAGGCGGCTGAATGGAAAAACCGCCAGCAGGATGAACAAGTTGAGCACGTGTAGCTGGACCATCCAGGGTAATGGCGCGACCAGTTCGGGGCGAGGTCGAAGGGTCAAAATAGACCAGACATAGGGGGTGAAGACACCGGTAAACCAGGTTGAGCCGAAACGGTAGAAGGTCGCAACGACGATACCGGTCACGATTGACAAGAGCACCAGGAGTAGCACCACTATGTCCATGGGGGTAGTGACGACGCGGATACGCCGCTCAATAAAGCGCCGCCAAAGCAATATTAAAAGCCCAACCAGCGACCACAGGGCCAGGACCACACCTGTGAATTCCAGAAGGTATAATCGCAGTGGGACCGAATTCCATAACACCAACCCTTTCGGGAAGAATATAGCCAGCAGGTGTCCAATCAGGACGAAAACGATGCCCCAATGAAAAGAGAGCGACCCCCAATAAAGCATCCTGCGCTCCAGCATTTGGGAAGAAAGGCTGGAAATGGTGAAGGGGCGGTAGATGGCCCGGTAGGTGGTCACAATTATCGCCAGGATGATGGTGACATAAGGGAAGACCAAAAATAGAAGTGTGTTCCAATCCATAATTTACCTCCGTAATAGCTGGTCAGGCTTTAAATGGCCTGTTGTTCCCTGGCGCGCTCTAAACCAGATGGCTTGAGGTGCGTGTTTGCAAATGAGCGAAGGATGGCTTCCAGCAGGTGTGTATAAGGATTGCCAGCTTCTGCTTTGCGCAGCCCAGCCAGCATGCGCTCTAATGCAGGTTCCAAGACCTCGACCAGTTCTGGCAAGGGCCTGGATACCGAGTCGAGATAAGACAATATGGGGATCAGGTGATCGGGCAATTCCCCGTCCAGATCGATCTCTTCTGCCCGAAAGGTCTGGTTCAGGTTTGCCATAAAATTACCACGTTGGTAGCTATCGCCCCACATTTGATAACCGAGGTAAGGCGCGGAGGGCGGGTTGAGATCCAACGTGCGAGTGTGCAGTTCCTCCCACTCACCCAACGACAGGTCTTGCACTCCTGCGACAAAGGTGCTAAGTGCTCTCTTGACAGCGCCTTCAGGCATCTCAATCGTCCCAGCTTGGAGGATTTCAATACGCCCGGGAGCAGGATAGCGCAGCGCTTCGGCTAATAATGCATAGGTACTCATATCATTCACCTCGTAAGGGGGCTTGTATATAGCCCAACCCGGTCTCACCTTTATGCGCCAGGGGATCACCCATACTTTCAACCGACATTTCCCGGTGGTAAGGTGGCAGGACAAAACGCTCTTCCAGGGTGGGTTGGGTGGTCAGGTGGTAGATGGCTTCGGCTTCAGCAGGAGTAGTGCCGGCCTCGGCCAGCAAGGCTAGCGTAGCCTGATCGATAGATCCATCCACCGTTTTGCGGCGCATGTAAATTCGTACCGCCAACATCTTGCGTAGAGCCAAACGGATGGGCGCCTGCTCTCCGGCTGTAAACAGGTTAGCCAGGTATTTTACCGGCAGGCGAGCTGCATCCAAGCGGTGGAAAAGCTCGAAATCGTGTTGTTCGGGTGAGAGGTCCAAGTTAAACAGGCTGTTCTCGACGACGCTGACCACCGGCGACAAGGGCGGAACGTAGTACATCATGGCCATGGTGCGGAATTCGGGATGGAGCGGTAGAGCCAAGTCCCAGATTTTGATGAACTTATAAAGCGGAGATTTCTGTGCAGTGGCGATCCAACCATCGTCAATGCCATTGGCCTGCGCGGCGGCGATCACCTGCGGGTCTGCCGGATCAAGGATAGCTGCGTTTTGCGCCTCAACCAGTTCCTGGTCGGGTACCATGGCCGCTTTGGGAATTTGGTCTGCGTCGTAGAGCAGAACACCCATGTAGCGGATGCGCCCCACGCAAGAGTGGGCACAAGCCGGCGCCTGCCCGGTCTCCATACGCGGAAAACACAGGATACATTTTTCGGATTTACCCGTTGACCAGTTGTAGTAAACCTTCTTATAAGGGCAGGCTGCTACACACATGCGCCAGGCGCGGCACTTATTCTCGTTGACCAACACCACGCCGTCTTCAGCGCGCTTGTAAATCGCACCAGAGGGACAGGCTGCCACACAGGCCGGGTTCAGACAGTGGTTGCAGATGCGCGGCACATAGTTAAACACCACTCGCTCCAGCTCGTCCATTTGAGCACGCACTTCCAAAGGGATATCATGCATGTTGGGATCATTTTCAGCATAAATGTTCGAGCCACCCAAGTCGTCGTCCCAATTAGGACCAGCCTCGATATCGATCGGCTCGCCTGTGATCATTGAGATGGGGATGGCGGTGGGCTGGTCTTTCCCCTGTGGAGCGTTGAATAAGTCCTGGTAGCGGAAGGTGAAGGGTTCATAGTAATCCTCCAGACTCGGTAAGGAAGGATTGAAGAACAAGTTAAACAGCCCTTTTGCCCTCGAGTGCAGCCGCAAGTTCAGGTCGCCATTCTTCTTCTCCCAACCACCATTATAGTGTTCCTGGTTTTCCCATTGGGTGGGATAGCCGGTCCCTGGACGCGTCTCAACATTATTCCACCACATGTATTCAGCGCCTTTGCGGTCGGTCCACAAGTTCTTGCAGGCGACCGAACAAGTATGGCAACCGATACACTTGTCCAGGTGAAAGAGCATACTCATGTGGGCCCTGACATTCATGGTTTCACTCCTTTTGATAAGCAACTGCTCAGGATCCTTTAGCCGGTTTCTGCCAGCATCCGGGAACAGGTTAGAAATCCGGTTTATCGATGCGCCGTACGTAAACGAAAGTATCCCGGTTAACGCCGGTAGGTCCCCAATAATTAAATAAGTAGGTGAATTGGGCGTATCCGCCTGACATCAAGACTGGCTTAAGGCGGGCGCGGGTAATGGAGTTGTTCATGCCTGCCCGTTTTCCTCGCAGAGGAGATATGGGGATGCCTATTGTCCGTTCGGTGGCATGGTAGACGAAGACCGTTCCCGGAGGGATACGTGAAGAGACGATGGCCCGCTGGACGAAGACGCCGTTATCATTGAACAGCTCAACCCAGTCGTTATCTTTTATGCCCAGTTCGGCTGCATCTTTGTGGTTCAGCCAAATCGGGTAGCCGCCGCGAGAGAGAGTCATCATGCGGTGGTTGTCGGAGAAGGTCGAGTGAATGCTCCACTTCCCGTGGGGGGTGATATAGTTGAGCAATTTACCCTGAGCTTCCAGCTGGCTTTTTTGGGTTTCGTCCAGCATGTTGTGATCGGGACGGGGCTTGTAGGTGGGCAGGTGTTCGCCCCAAGATACGTAAGCCTGATGATCCAAATAGAAATGCTGACGTCCGGTCATCGTACGCCAGGGTATATCTCGTTCCGTGTTGAGGGTGAAGGGTGAATAGGCGCGCCCCTTATTAACGATGGCTGACCAGGTTGGTGTTGTCAGAACCCGGCGTGGCTGAGCGACGATGTCGTCGAATGTAACCCGTAAGTCACGCAGCCCCTCTGCCAAATCGGTCAGCGACAGGCCGGTCTTGTGCTCCTCGGCCTCGAAAGCGCGGTAGGCCAGCTCGCCATTGGAAGACGGGTCCAGATAGAGGATAGCGTTGGCAACTTCGCGATCTTCGAACAACGATGGAAATTCTTGATCACCAAAGGTACGTGGTTGGCTAGCTTGCAAGTCCTGGTATTCATCTTTCACTGGGATTCTTAAGCCGTGGGCTGCAACCCCGTTCTTCTCCACCCCTTTACCCAAGTTAATCATATGCTCGTAAAGGTTGACATAATCGCGCTCGACCAGGCGAAATTTCGGCATGTTTTTACCCGGGATGGGCTCCACCTCGTCGCTTTTCCAGTCGACTATCTCTGGTTGGGCCAGTTCGTCGGGGGTGTCATGCTGCAACGGCAACATGACCAAGTCCTTGACCGGCTCAGGCAAGTGAGTGCGCGCCAGTTCGCTGACCTTTTTGGCCACAGCTTTGAAGATCTCCCAATCGCTCTTAGATTCCCATGAGGGAGGCACAGCAGCCTGCATAGGGTTGATAAAAGAATGCAGGTCGGTCGTGTTAAGGTCATCTTTTTCGTACCAGGTGGCGGCAGGCAGCACAATATCAGAATAGAGAGCGGAGGTGTCCATGCGGAAATTGAGATCCACCACCAGATCCATTTTGCCGGTGGGAGCATCCTTGCGGTAAGCCACTTCGTTGGTAAAACCTTCAGCCATTTCGGGCGCAATCGCGTTGGTGTGCGTTCCAAGATAATGTTTAAGGAAGTACTCGTGGCCCTTGGCACTGGTGCCGATGGCGTTACCGCGCCAAATGAACCACACACGCGGCCAATTCTCAGGCGAGTCGGGGTCTTCCACGGCATAGTACAGCCTGCCCTGGCGTATTTGCTCGACGACGTATTGGATGACCTCGGCCTCTGTTTCGGCCCCGTCAGCCAGGGCTTTTTGCACGACTTCCAGAGAGTTGCGGTTGAATTGAGGGAAGAAAGGCAGCCATCCACGGCGCACAGCACGAACCTGGTAGTCAATGGTGTGCTCGTTGACCTTCTTTTCCTGGGCTAAATGATCATAAGCGGTAAAGCCACGCTCATAACGCCACTGATCGGTGTGGACGTAGTGGAAAGAAGGCGTATTTTGGTGGCGAGGAGGTTTGCCCCAGTCACTGGCGAATGCTATGGCACCCCAGGATGCCTGGTTTACCAGCTTCTCCTGACCTACGTAATGTGCCAAACCACCACCATTCACGCCAACACTGCCGGTCAGCATTAATGCTACAATGGCAGAGCGATAGAGCAGATTGTTGTGATACCAGTGGTTGGCCCCAGCCCCGATGATGACCATGTTCTTGCCACCGGTCTTCTCGCCGTTGATGGCCCACTCCCGGGCATAGCGGATGAGGGTTTCGCGATGGATACCGGTGTATTGTTCCTGCCAGGCCGGAGTGTAGGTCTGGGGATCATCATAGCTCTCCGGGTAAACGCCGCTTAAACCGCGGTCCACACCAAATTGGGCCATGATAAGATCGAAGACAGTGGTCACGGTCACTTGACCGTCAGTGGTATCCAAGTGACGTACCGGCACCCCTCGACTGATGGTGTCTCCCCCGCTGAAATCGTCAAACTCCATATCCATTACGCCATCATTGCTCTCCAAGAAACTCAACTCTGGCTCTATCGCCTCGTTTGAAAGACCGTCCTCCAGCTTGAGGTTCCACTTGCCAGGGTCATCTTGCGCCCAACGATAACCGATGGTGCCCTTGGGCATACGTGGTTGGCCGGAATTTCGGTCCCACATCAAGAGTTTCCAATCCCCATTTTCAACTTCGGAATAAGTCCCGAGGCGATTTGCGCGCAGATAACGTTGGGGACGACCGTCTTTTAGCTCTATCAGGAAGGGCATATCGGTGAAGCGCTTGAGGTAATCTACAAAGTAAGGCACCTGGCGCTCGACGTAAAATTCTTTCAGGATGACATGATTGACCGCCATCCAGAAGGCGGTATCCTGCCCAGCGTGAACAGGGATCCAGTAATCGGCGTATTTGGAGACCTGAGAGAAATCGGGAGAGAAAACGGTCAACTTGGCCCCGGCATGGCGCACTTCGGATATAAAGTGGGTATCGGGAGTGCGGGTCATGTTCAGGTTGGAGCCCATGACAGCGATGAAACGGGCATTGAACCAATCGGCTGACTCATGCACGTCGGTTTGCTCGCCCCAGATTTCAGGGCTGGCGGGTGGCAGGTCGCA
>DAOVXM010000381.1 GCA_030636125.1 Chloroflexota bacterium
AAGAAATATTGGGTAGGGTTTAACCTGGTAAAAGGCATCGGTTCAGCTCGTTTGAAGGCTTTACTGGATTTCTTTGGTGATATTGAGCGCGCCTGGAATGCCCCCGCTGACGCGCTGCGTTCGACCGGTCTGGGGTCAAAACAAGTAAACGCTGTGCTTGAAGTGCGCCTCAGCGAGCAGCTTGATCGGACCTGGGAATTCATCCTGAAGCGAGGAATAACCGTTATTAATTGGGAAGACGGTGACTACCCGCGCTATTTGAAAGAGATCTATCTCCCACCCCCCGTGCTGTATATGCGCGGTAATCTACTCGAGGAGGACGATTGGTCAGTGGCAGTTGTGGGGACCAGACGTATCACCCAATATGGGCGTCAGGTAACCAATGAAATTGCTGGGATGTTGGCTCAAAATGGGGTTACGGTGGTAAGCGGTCTTGCCCGCGGTGTGGATTCAGCAGCACATCAAGCCGCTCTTGATAATGGTGGTCGTACTCTGGCAGTGCTTGGCAGCGGGATTGATCGGATTTATCCTCCCGAAAATCGTAAGCTGGTTGAACATATTGTGTCCCATGGGGCTGTGCTCAGTGATTATCCACCGGGTACCGCTCCAGAGGCTGCAAACTTTCCAGCCCGCAACCGGATCATATCTGGATTGGCTAGGGCAGTGGTTGTGGTCGAAGCTGGTAAACGAAGCGGGGCATTGATTACGGCTGCATTTGCCGCCGATCAGGGACGGGATGTCTTTGCAGTCCCTGGTAACGTATACGCCCCGCAGAGTATTGGCGCAAATTTATTGATACAGCAGGGCGCAAGTCCTTTATTGGATCCACAGGATGTACTCGAAACTTTGAATCTCGCTATGCTGGGTGAACATCGTGCTGCTCGCACTGCCCTGCCAGCGGATGCAACCGAAGCAACACTTTATTCGATTTTAAGTCGTGAGCCGCTTCATGTGGATGAAATCCGCGCCCAGGCGAACTTGCCAATTGAAAAAGTGTCCGCCACCCTTACGTTGATGGAGCTGAAGGGAATTATCCGCCAGGTTGGGACTATGCATTATGTAGCGGTTCACGAGCCTGAGGCTGAATACAAGACGGTTGAGGATGGGTGAGGAAGTTTATACCTTTCTACTGGCATAAATATTTGGAAGGAGAGCGTTTGAAATGATGGATCATTACTATGCTGTAATTATGGCAGGAGGTGGGGGGACCCGTCTTTGGCCGCTCTCACGCGTGGGACGACCTAAGCAGATGTTGAGCCTATGCCGAAGGGGACAGCTTGTGTGGTTGGATTTGCTGCCGCCGTTCTTCATAAGCGCGATCCACACGCCGTGATGGCAGTTCTTACTGCGGATCACTACATTGGAAATGAACCACGTTTTCGAGATATCTTAGCCAGCGCTCACGAAGTCGCCCAGGAGGGTTGTCTCGTTACGCTCGGAATCGAGCCCACGTATGCTGCTACGGGATTTGGCTACATCCATATCGGAGACCGGATAAGGAAATTAAAAGGTTTGAGGGCTTATCATGGGCTGCAATTTATTGAGAAGCCTGACGAATCTCAGGCGAACGCTATGATCGCTGCAGGAGACCACGTCTGGAACTCTGGTATGTTTGTATGGCGTGTTGAAGATATTATTCGAGAATTTGAAGTACAGATGCCGGAACTGGCGCTCGGACTACAGGATATCGAACGTGCCTGGGATTCATCAGAAAAAGATGAGGTTGTCCAGCGTGTATGGCATGAGTTGCAGCCGGAAACGATTGATTACGGGATAATGGAGGGGGCACAACATGTGGCGGTTATCCGCGCATCCTTTTTGGAATGGAATGATGTTGGCAGTTGGGATGCGCTCTACGATGTGCTCGATAAGGACCAAAATGGAAACATCTTGGTGGATGGCGAAACCGTTACTGTGGATACATATCGATCGCTGCTTTACTCCGAAAATGGAAAGCGCTTGATCGCTGCCATCGGTGTACAAGATCTGGTACTGGTTGACACGGATGATGTAGTGATGATCTGCCATAAAGATTACACACAAAAGGTGCGGCGAGTGGTCGAAAAACTCAAGCGAGATGGTAAAGATAACTTACTTATATGATAGACGATACAGATTAGCGAAGGGGTCGATCAAATCAGGAGGAACAGTTCAATTGGAAGCATATTGTGTGAAATGTAAAGCGAAGCGCGAGGTTCAGGATCCCCAGGCCGTGTTTACAAAGAGCGGCACACCTGCCGTGAAGGGTGTCTGCCCGGTATGTGGGACAAAACTCTATCGTATGGGGCGAACTGAAGCGCATAAGGGTATGGCCCCGCCGGAAAAGAAGGCACCCCGCCAACGGAAACGTTCCGGGAAACTGGTGATCGTAGAGTCTCCAGCAAAAGCACGGACGGTGAAACAATTCTTGGGCAAGGGATATGATGTAAAAGCATCGGTTGGTCATGTGCGCGATCTGCTGCGTTCACAGATTTCTGTTGACGTAGAGAACAATTTTAAACCGAAATACAGGGTTCCAAACGAGAAGCGGGAGGTCGTTAAAGAGCTAAAAAAGCGATCCAAGAAGGCAAAAGAAGTGTACCTGGCGACAGATCCGGACCGGGAAGGGGAAGCGATCGCCTGGCATTTGATGGAATCAGCCGAAATCGATCCTGAAGTTACCCGCCGAGTTGTCTTCCATGAGATCACCAAACAGGCGGTAGCCGAAGCATTCGCTGATACTCGAGAGATAGATATGAACCTGGTAGATGCCCAGCAGGCGCGGCGTGTGTTGGATCGCCTTGTGGGTTACAATCTCAGTCCACTTTTGTGGCGTAAAGTGCGCGGCAGGCTCTCAGCAGGACGTGTTCAATCTGTAGCGCTTCGATTAGTTGTCGAACGGGAGCGTGAAATTGAATCTTTTGTACCTGTAGAATATTGGACTATAGAAGCTGAATTTCAACCTCAAGGAAGCCAGGAAACATATAGAACCAAACTGGTGCGCCTTGATGGAGAGCAGGCTGAGTTCGGCAAAGAGGGTGATGTTACTCCTGTTGTGGTAGACATGCAAAAAGCCTCTTATTTGATCTCCAAGATCAAACGTGGTGAACGCAAACGCAACCCCTCGGCTCCATTCATCACCAGCACTCTCCAGCAGGAAGCTTCCCGACGCCTGGGGTTGAACGCTCGTCGTACGATGAGGATCGCCCAGCAGCTCTACGAGGGAATTGACCTGGGAGAAGGTGGACCAGTTGGATTGATCACTTATATGCGAACTGATTCAACCAACGTATCCAAGTTAGCCCAAGGTGAAGCCCGCAAATTCATCTCAGATCGTTACGGTGATCAATACTTACCCCAAAAGGTGCGCGAATATAAAACAAAAGCCAGAGCAGCACAGGAAGCGCACGAGGCCATTCGTCCTACTTCGGTGATGCGGCAGCCCGGCGAAATAAAAAAGTTTCTAAGTAGTGAACAATACCGTCTTTACAGGCTGATCTGGCAGCGCTTCGTCGCTTCCCAGATGGCTTCAGCAGTTTACGATACGCTTGTGGTTGATGTGACCGGCAAGACGGATGCCCACTCTTATCTGCTGCGCGTTTCGGGTTCAACCATACGGTTCCAAGGTTACCTGGTTTTATATACAAAAGGACGAGAAAAAGATCGGCGTCGTGAAGAAGATGAAGAAGTGAGCATTCCTAAGGATCTTTCAGAAGGTCAGGTACAACGTTTGGTCCAATTGATCCCTGAACAGCATTTCACCCAACCTCCACCACGCTATACAGAGGCAAGCCTAGTAAAAAAACTGGAAGAGTTGGGCATTGGGCGTCCTTCAACTTATGCTTCTATCATTCGCACCCTTCAGGATCGAGACTACGTTCGAATAGAAAGACGGCAATTTCACCCTGAGGATCGTGGCCGAATTGTCACTGCCTTTCTG
>DAOVXM010000486.1 GCA_030636125.1 Chloroflexota bacterium
ATCCTCCTCATCCAGGGACAGCCAGGTGCTGGGCCAGTCACACGCTTCCAGCCAGGCGGATACCTGGCAGGTTTTTCCATATCCGGCAGGCGCTACGACCAGCGTGACTGGCCGTTCGCGGCCTCGATCCAACTGTTCCAGCAGGCGCGGCCGCGGTATCAGGCCTTCGATGATGCGAGGCTTGTACAGCTTGGTCTGGATGAGGGATGAAGATTCCAAGGTTTGAGAGGACGTGTTGACTGGTAGGGATTATTAATAGAAAATTTTTGTGAATTATACCAAAAATATCTCGTTTTATCAGGCCAAATGGCGATTTTTCGAAAGTATTCTTGAAGCCACTGGCTAATTTAACAAAGGTTTTTTAATTTATCTGGGACGAGATACCGGTGCTGATCACCTTCGAGAGCGACTGGCGCAAAACGAAAACCATCCTACACACGATCATCTCAAATCACGAACAGGATTTCAGAAGAGATGTCGAGCGCCAATTGCAGAAAACAGCCCAGGATTATTTAATATGTACACCCACCACTACCCCGATTGTATACACCGATGTAAAAGACAGTGGGGTCTTGCTCACCTTCCGCTATCTGTGCAAACCCCACGAGTGGCGAACGACCAGCGAGGTGATCTGGGAGGAGATCCTGGAGGCATTTGAGCAGCACGCGGATATCGATGGGATAGCTTTGTGGTTGCGCAGCCTTATCCTCTATTGAAACGGTCAGATTTTCCTGGATTGATGTAGGCTGAATTTGAGTTTCAAGTAGCATTCCGGATAGGGCTTTACCACAGGCTGTTGTCAATAATATAAAAAGAACCAACAATATGTTGGTCTTAGGATATCTCGCTCTCAGATGGTCTTTTTCATTTACCATGCTTGCGATGAAGGTGTATTTTCGGTATTGGATGCGCCTTATCAGTTTTGTTCATTATTGCATAATGGAAAATTCCTCCCGCGTTCATGTACCGGATTGCCGGAATTTCGAATAACCTACAAAGTTTAATCAATATTTTAAGGTTAACCCTATTGACACAGGCGAAAAAATTTTGTATTATCTTGATATCTGATATTTGATCAAATATCAGATATCAAGTGCCCCATGGCATCACAATTACCCCGAACTGTTAAGAGCACCTTGGTTGAGGAACTTCGCGATGGGATTATCCGCGGAGAATATGTACCAGGTCAATACCTTCGCCTTGAGGATATTGCTGCGCGCTTTGATATTAGCACCTCCCCCGTGCGCGAAGCTCTTCGGGAATTAGAGGCTGATGGTGTAGTTACCATTTTTCCGCATCGAGGCGCGGTTGTCACCCAATTAAGTGCAGATGAATTATTAGATATCTATGAAGTTCGGGCGACTCTTGAAGAAATGGCTACTCGTTTGGCAGTTCCTAATATGGTAGAGGCTACGTTTACTCAGTTGGAATCATATATTGAGCAAATGGACAACCATCTCGGCGAGGTGGCCACTTTGGTCAAATTGAATCATGATTTTCACACTGCACTTTATTGTGCATCGGGTAGACGTCATCTATGCGAGCTCACCAGTATGTTGCGATATCGCACACAACATTATCTTCATGCCTATATCTCATATTTAGGCGGCATGCCCATGGCCCAGTCAGAGCATCGCGCCATTATCGAAGCCTGTAGGCTTGGCGAAGCCGACCGTGCCGCCACGATTATTTGCGATCATGTGACCCATGTTGGTAACTCGATAATTGAATATGTTCGCCAGCAAGAGAGAGAAAAAGAATCCACGGCCTAAGGGATTTACATATTGTTTGCAAATTGAAACTAAACAAGAAAAGGAGAGTATAAGCGATGCCTTCGTCTACCGATAGTCTTGAGTTCTACGATCTAAGCCATCCCTGGGGAGATAAAGTGCCCCTATGGCCTTATTTCCCGGACGTAAAAATCGAACGTTTTCATTACCATGCTAAGTCCCGGGTGCTCTCGCAGCAAATCACAACTTTTATGCACTGCACCACGCATACAGATGCGCCCGCGCATGTAATTGAGGGGACGCCATTTATGGACGAGGTTCCACTCGAGCGTTACTTCGGTACCGCCGTGATTGTCTCAATACCCAAAGGAAAATGGGAGAAAATTACCCCCGAGGATCTTGAGAAGGCTGAACCCAAGATCGAACCTGGTGACATTGTGATCATAAACACGGGCTGGCACAAATATTGGGGCGACAGTGTCGAGTATTTTTGCTACGCGCCGGGTCTTTATCTCGAAGCAGGGGAATGGTTCGTAGAAAAGGGTGTCAAAGCCGTGGGTGTAGATCATCAAGCGCTGGACCACCCACTGGCAACCGCCATTGGTCCCCACGGACCTGGTGGGCCGATTTTCCCCTGGGTGAATGAGGAATATGAGCAGGAGACGGGCAGAAAGGTTGCGGAGGAGTTCGCCTTATGGGAACCATGTCATCGGCAATTACTTGGTAACGGCATTGCAGGTTTTGAGAATGTTGGAGGTGACATAGATAAAGTCACAGGTAAACGTGTGACCATCGCCGCTTTCCCATGGCGTTGGGTTAAGGGTGATGGTTGCATCGTCCGCATGGTTGCAATTGTCGACCCAACTGGCGAATTCCGTCTCTAATAATTAAGGAGGAGATCTATGAAGGTAACCCGTTTAGAAGAAGCAAAAAAGTACAGCCCTCCGAAACACAGTGAGACTTGCCACGCTATGTGGTTGCAGCATAAAAGCATAGGCTGCGATGCGCCCTACTGGGTTGGTTGTTCATATTATCTGCCGGGGGCAAAGGCAGAGTGGGATGCCTCCCCCTTAGACAAGATTTATATCATGCTCGACGGTGAACTCACCATGGCTTTTGAGGACCAAGAAGTCAAACTGGGCCCAATGGACTCGATCTATATTGGACCTGGAGA
>DAOVXM010000415.1 GCA_030636125.1 Chloroflexota bacterium
CGTTACGCATTTGGCTATCTGCGACCAGAAAAGGGAGTCCATCGACTCGTGCGCCTATCCCCATTTGACGCTGCCCACCGACGCCACACATCTTTCGCTTTGGTAGAAGTTCTGCCGCAGGTTGAGGATGACACCAGCATCGAACTCAACTCCAACGACTTGCGTATCGATACCTACCGTTCAGCCGGAGCCGGGGGTCAAAATGTTCAGAAGAACGATACCGCGGTGCGCATCACTCATATCCCGACTGGTATAGTGGTCACATGCCAGAATGAACGCTCGCAAGTACAAAACCGTGAAAACGCTACGCGAGTGCTGCGGGCTCGCCTGCTGGAAATCAAACAACAAGAACAGGCAGAACATCTGGCGGAACTTAGAGGTGAATTCCAGAAAGTCGAATGGGGAAGTCAGATTCGCTCTTATGTGCTTCATCCTTACCAGATGGTGAAGGATCACCGCACAAACCACGAGACCGGTAATGCCCAGTCTGTGCTCGACGGAGACATTGACAGCTTCATCGAAGCCTATCTTCGGGCGAATGTGGGAAATGGAAAACAGTGACCAATCCAGCAGCAAGCTGAGGTCCATTTATTTATATATTCCCCTGGTCTTTAGCCTGTTCAGCCTGTTAACCGCTTGCGTCACTCTGAAGGACCCTGAAGGATCTCAATTACACCAGACGGCCGTCATCGGAAAAGTTGATGCACAGAGTTCTTTTGGTCAAAGCTTCGTATCCCGCCGGGGGCAGTTCAACGGTATAGATCTCTGGCTAAGCGTCGACCCAGAATCACAAGAGCGAACCGGTACACTTTTTATTGAGCTCTATCATAATCCGGAGCAGGCCAACCCGTTAGCTGTTGTACCGCTGTCTTTCAGCGATATCGCCCAGAGCAGACCGGTTACTATTTCATTCCCACCCCAAGCAAGCTCTCCAGGACAAGACTACTACCTCAGTATGAACACAGGCGGGGGAAGCGTTCAAGTGTTCGGGCGTGCTGAAGATGCCTACCCCTACGGAACCGCTAACCTAAACGGCAAACCAATAGCGGCTGACGCTGCCTTCCGCTTGAGTTACGATTACGGCCTGCAAGGTATGATCACCGACCTGCAGAAATTTTTATTCGATGTCTGGTTGATATTCCCCTTAGGATTGGCATTAATTGTCCCCGGTTGGTTGCTGCTTAACCTCTCGGGTGTCGGGAAAGATTTTGACTTAGGAGCTCAGATTGCTATATCAGTCGGAATCAGTCTAGCCATTGTCCCCATCCTAATGACCTGGACATCTCTACTGGGATTAACCTGGAGTAGCGTATCTGTTTTGTTTACTGCAGGATTGGTTAGCGCGTTTGCCCTTTGGCGATTTTGGTCTACGAAAGCATGGAGAGTTCTTAAGATTGACTGGTATGGATTTGCTCTTCTGGGGATATTCATCCTCTCGCTGGCAGTTCGTTTGGCCATGGTGCGCGATCTATTTGCTCCCGCTTGGGTCGACTCAGTCCATCACGGGGTTATTACGCGATTAATCACTGAGGCGGGTGGCTTTCCAGACAATTACTCACCATATCTATCAATCGACAGTGCTAACTACCACCCAGGTTTTCACAGTGTCTTGGCAACGTTCCTATGGCTCTCAGGACTCGAATTGCAAACCGGCATGTTGGCCTTAGGCCAGGTATTAAATGCCCTGACAATATTTGGCACCTATCTATTTACAGTAACAATCACCAGGGATCGCACAGCCGGGGTTTTTGCTGCGTTGATCACCGGTTTAATCACTCCAATGCCAGCTTATTACAGCAGTTGGGGACGTTACACACAATTAGCCGGTCTTTTAATCCTGCCGGTCGCATTTGTAATAATTAAGCAAGGATATGCCCTTCTCAACAATTCGTCATCGAACTATGGGAATTTATATACACCCAGACATTTTTTTGGCCTTATAGCCAGTAAATGGACCTTATTATTATTGGCCGGAATCACGATCGGTGGGTTATTCTTGACCCATTACCGGGTAGCCGCATTCTTGATATGCCTGATATTCGCTGATTTCATCAGCCAGATATGGCCTCAACTCAAAAAAGGGGCAACCTGGAGAGATCTGCTTTGGGAGATCGTTTTGATTCTTGTCGCAGGTGTGATCGCGATTCTCCTGATTGCACCCTGGTTGCCGCCGACATTCACCACATTACTCATCCCGAAATTTCAAGCATGGCGAGGTGGTAACGTTAGGCTCTTTGATGGATTTGCCTGGGTGTTCTTGAACTCAGCTCTCGGTCAATATGCATTGGTTTTATCAGCATTGGGATTGATTTGGGGCATTATCAAACGCCGTTGGTTTACCTTGACGTTGGTTCTATGGGTTGTGATGCTATTCATCCTGGCTAACCTGGCCCACTGGGGCTTACCGGGTAGTGTATTAATTAACAACCTATCGGTAGAAATCACCTTATTTATCCCCATCTCCGTCCTGGGTGGTTATCTCTTTAGTGAGCTTTTTGAAAAAGGAAGGAGGGTTATTCCATTAAGCTGGCATAAATGGTATTACTTGGGAGTGGGATTTACATCTATAGTTATCGGGCTGATTGGTGCACGCCAGTTATTACCGATACTTAACCCGATTACTTTTCTCTTCCGAGAGGCCGACCGCCCAGCCTTAAACTGGCTTGAAGAGAACATACCTGAGGGTGAAACAGTGTTGCTCAATCCATTCGCATGGGGGTATGGTTTATACGCCGGGCAAGACGGGGGGTATTGGGCTTCCACACTTGCAGGTCATAGGACAATACCCCCACCGGTGCTATATGGATTGAGCAATACACCCGAGGACATCCAACAGATTAACAAGTTAAGCCAGCAAGTGATCGAGAACGGAGATAATGCTGAAACACTTCATGAACTGATGATTGAAGCAGGCATCCAATACGTATTTACCGGCGCCCGAGGTGGGGCTATCTCCCCACGCGCCTTGCTAGATAGCCAACTATTCGAGCTACTTTACGATAAAGACGGCACTTGGACCTTCCGTGTAAATCAAAACCCATAGGTATTGTGAGATGTACACCTATAAATACCCCCGCCCGGCTTTAACAGTGGACGTAGTGGCTTTTACCATTAGAGCGAATAGTCTATCAGTGTTGTTGATACAGCGAGCGGGAGAGCCTTATCAAGGTAGTTGGGCTTTACCCGGAGGCTTTGTAAATATCGATGAAGAGCTTGAGACTGCTGCGAGCCGTGAATTAGAAGAAGAAACCGGGGTAAAAGGAGCCTATCTTGAACAGCTCTTTACATATGGTCAACCCCAGCGCGACCCGCGCGGTCGTGTAGTGACCGTGGCGTATTTTACTTTAATTACTGCTGACACCTCAGTGCGTACAGGCGGCAGTAGCGACGCAGCGCAAGCCCAATGGGTGCCAATAGACAATTTACCTGAGCTGGCTTTCGATCACGCAGAGATCATCGAATACGGTTTGAAACGCCTCCGTTACAAGTTAGAATCCAGCGCGGTGGGTTTTCAATTACTCCCCGAATTGTTTACACTATCCGAAATCCAATGCTTATATGAGATTATCTTAGGTAATCAACTCGATAAAAACAACCTCCTGCGACGATTACTAGAAACCA
>DAOVXM010000232.1 GCA_030636125.1 Chloroflexota bacterium
GCGCAGGTGGGTAATCAGGGTCAACCTGAAGGGCGCGTTGGAGAAAACGTTCTGCGCTACTTGTGTCGTCCAACAAGATAAGCACCTGCCCCATGGTGTCCAGTACATCTGGATCGTCCGGGGCAAGGATAACAGCTTGACGGGCAGCGGGTAGACCAATTTGGCGCAAATGATATTCATGTTTTATAGAAAAAGCTGCCATGAGCCGCAGGTAAACAGGGTTGCGTGGATTCATCTCGATGGCGCTTTGGTAAGCTTGATGGGCGGCCTCAAGATCGCCGAGCATGGCATATGTATTGCCAAGCTCGACCTGTAAGGCAGGGTTATCTGGGTGAAATTCGGTTGCGTTGACAAGGTAGACCAGCGCCTGGTCATAATGTCCCTGGCGTTGCCAGTACAGGGCTAGAAAGATGTTAGCAGTTAACGATGCGGGATCGAGCTCCAGGGCTTTTTCCAGGTCAGACAGCGCGTTTTTCGAGTCGGCGCCAATCAAATGTTGGCGAGCTTCACCCAGAAATGCCCAAGCCTCAGCGTAGTTGGGATGGTCCTGTGTTGATTGGTGAAAAGCTTCCACAGCCAGCTCCCATTCGCCGATCGAGGCCAAAGCACGCCCGGCTTCCAGCTTGCTATAGGCTGGGTCATCCACATAACGAGCCGTGCGAATGCTGCTTACCAGTGTTTGGGTTGCTTCTGACAGGTTGGGGTCGAGCTCAGCGGCCTGAACCAGGTGTGCTAAAGCCGCTTCAGGTTGTTGGGTAGTAAGCAGCAAACCCAGTTGATATCGCAGCTCAGCATTGGTCGGCTGAAGAGCGATCAAGGCTTGTAGATCATTGATCGAGGCGGGGTAATCCTTCAGTGCCAGGTGAGTGTCTAGTAAACGGGTGTAAAGGGCGACAGATGGATCCGCGAATCTCAGGGCAGTTTCCCAAGCCTGAATCGCGGTGGACAAGTCTCCCTTTTCTTGGTAAGCGTCACCCAAAGCGATTTGACCAGCAGGTGACAGATGATTGTTGGCAGCAGCCTGTTCCAGGTAGTTGATCGCGGCAGCGGCGTCTCCTCCTTGCAGAGCATACAGCCCGGCTTTTTCCCATAGTTCGCTGCGCCAGGGGATGCGCCTTGCTATCTCAGCAAACCCCTTGGCGATTTCTATAGAAGTGCTGGATGATGAAGGGGCTTCCAAAAGATGGTGAGTCTGCCAGAGTCTCTTAGTTATTTCATGCGGGCGCGGGGCTATCCCCAGGATAGCGATAAATATCAATGGTATCAACAGGCGTAGGATGATGTCGGGTTCCAAAAAGCGTCTCACAGAGTGGATTATAGCCTATTGCTTTGTCAAGGATGAAAGTTTCATTCGAAATCCGGGTTACTAGTGTTGCGCGGCGAAAGTGACTCTATAGTTTGGTAATCATGGCGCAACACTTTAAGCAGTTGGGTAGGAAGCAATTGAAACCACCGATGTATTTAGACCCAACTGCACTACACCCTTGACAAAGCTTAAAGTGTTCCGTCCACGATCTATTTTTACTAAACAAACACAATTTACGGAACACTATGTGATTGGTGGTGAAGGATTAATATCATATTGATCATAAAATCACCGCAGCCTGAGCAGTTACAATTCACCAATCAGATAAGCAATCGGCGGATGCGGGCTTTGATTTTATCTTGTTTCACTCCGCTGATTGCACAATGCCATGAGGGTAACCAGTTACTGTGGGAAATGTGACATATGCCAGTTGTCCATGTACTATGGATTGAATATAATATGGAAACGATTATCCCCGATATTCAGGAGTTGACGGAATGGACTTTGCCCTGAACGATGAACAACGCATGGTACAACAAATGGTGCGGGATTTTGCCCAAAAAGAAGTGGCTCCAATTATCAAGGAGTACGATCGTAAGCAGGATATGGCGCCGTTTGTCCTACCACGTATGGCCGAGTTGGGCATTTTAGGGATATGCTTCCCAGTTCGTTACGGTGGGCAGGGGATGGATTATATATCTCTAGGCTTGGCCTGTGAGGAATTGGAGGCAGTGGATAGCACATTGCGCGTGGTCATGTCGGTGCATGTGGGGTTAAATAGCATGGGGTTATTGCAATGGGCCACGGAGGAACAGAAACAACGTTTATTGGTGCCACAAGCAAAGGGTGAAAAAATCGCCAGCTTTGGATTGACAGAACCGGGCGCGGGTACGGATGTGGCGGGGATGGCTAGCACGGCGCGCCGCGATGGTGATGTGTATGTGCTTAATGGTGAGAAGATGTGGATTTCTCTGGCGACGAAGGCGCACACTTCTTTGGTTGTAGCGCGAACGAACCCAGAGGCTCCCAATCCACATGAAGGGCTTTCAGCTTTTTTGGTGGAGCTGGATTCCCCCGGCGTGACAACCGGGGATATTCATGGCAAGTTGGGAGTACGCGCTGGTTCGACAGGCTGGATCGCTTTTCAGGACGTGCGCGTCCCCGCTGAGAACCGCATTGGAGAGGAAGGGGAAGGCTTCAAGATCGCTATGTCTTGCCTGGACAACGGGCGTTACACCGTTGCTGCTGGGGCAACCGGGTTGATCCGCGCCAGCCTGGACGCTAGTGTGCGTTATGCCAATGAGAGAAAGGCTTTTGGCCGCGAGATCGGTAAATTCCAGTTGGTTCAGCAGAAAATTGCCCACATGGTACAATTTTATGACGCGGCTCGTTTGCTTTACCTGCGTGCTGGCTGGATGAAGAATGAAGGAATGCGCAACACGCGCGAGACATCTGTGGCAAAATGGTTCGCCACAGACACATCATTCGAGGCGGCTGCGGAAGCTATTCAGGTTCACGGTGCGTACGGTTACAGCGATGAGTATGATGTCGAGCGCTATCTGCGTAATGCCAAAGGGGCGATAATCTATGAAGGCACCAGCGAGGTTCACCAATTGATGCAAGCTGGATACGCCCTGGGCTATCGGAAAGATGGGCCCTTACGAAAAGAATTGCCTGCCTATGATCCCGAAACATGGCAGGACTAAGTCCTTTGCAGAGAGAGCCTTAGCTCTCTCTGTTCCAGGCTGAGTTGTTCAAACGTTTATCTACTACTAAACATGGAGGTTGCTTTGAAAATCGTAGTGTGTGTCAAACAAGTGCCTGATTCTGCCGCGAAGGTCGTGGTGGAAGATGGACAAGTGACCTGGGGAGATGCACCGCTGGTGATCAATCCCTGGGATGAATACGCCGTTGAGGCTGCTTTGCTACAAAAGGAGGCTCAAGGCGCAGATGTTTTCGCTGTGACGATGGGTGATGAGGGCGCAAAAGACGCTCTTAAACATGCGTTGGCGATGGGGTGTAGTGAGGCCATTTTTGTCTCGGACCCGGAGTTAGCGGGCGCGGATAGCCAGGCGGTTGCCAAGGTTTTAGCCGCGGCGATCCAAAAGATAGGGGACGTGGATGTGACTTTCTTTGGAAAGCAAGCCATCGACGGCGATATGGGCGTTACTGCTGCCCAAACGGCACGCTCCTTGGGTTGGCCCATGCTCAGTCTTACTTCGGTGATCGAATCATTAGATCCAGGCGCTGGCACGATCCGGGTGGCGCGTTCCACAGAAGAGGGGCAACAGGTGGTGGATTCAAAGTTGCCTGCGGTTGTCAGCGTAGGTAAAGATTTTGCTGAGCCGCGTTATCCATCTTTTATGGGTATTCGAAAAGCCTCCCGGGCCGATATTCCAACTTGGTCGTTGGCGGACTTGGGCGTTTCTGCCCCTACCTCGGCGGTACAATGGCCGGAGGTAAGCAATCCACCCGCACGGGAGATCACAACCGAGCAGGTCACAGGCGATAGCCCACAGGAGATCGCCGAAAAATTAGCCGATAAAATCTTGGCGGAGAAGGTGCTGTAATGAGCAACAAAGTATGGGTTTATATCGATCAGTTTAAAGGACAGGTTCATCCCGCTTCGTGGGAAGCCATAGGAGCCGGGCGCAGCCTGGCGGAGAAGCTGGGTGGTGGTGTTACTGCCTTGGTCTTTGGACCTCAGGCAGGGGGAGTGGCGAACGACGCTTTTTTATATGGGGCCGACGAAGTGTTATTTGCCGACGATGCCACATTAGAGGAATATCGTCCTGAACCTTTTGTCTCGTTGATTGCCAAGCTGGCTAAGGATTCCCTCCCTGAGGTGTTATTATTCCCTACGACCACTCGAGGCCGCGAGCTGGCCGCGATGAGTAGCATAGACCTGGAAACCGGCGTGCTTCCAGATGTGACAGCTTTAGAGGTGGAGGATGGGCGTATAGTGGCGACCCGACCGGTGTATGCGGGCAAGTTGCTCTCCAAAGTTATCTGCACAACACTGCCACAGATCGTTACCACGCGCATTCGTGCTTTTACCGCTCCGGAAGCGGACTCCTCTCGCTCTGGAACGCCGACCAAGGTAGAGGCCGTCGCGGCAGAAGACGCTATTGCCACCAAGGTTGTAGAGTATGCTGAGCGTGGAGGTGGTGTGAGCCTGGCTGACGCCTCAGTGATCGTCTCTGGTGGGCGAGGTGTTTCCAATAATCCTGCCCTGGAGCCACCAGGAGGCATGGACGAAAAAGAGGCTGAAACCTGGCGGGCGCAACAAGGCTTCAAGTTAATCGGTGAATTAGCTGAAACCCTGGGTGCTGCTGTGGGTGCCAGCCGGGCTGCGGTAGACGCCGGTTACATCCCTTACGAGCACCAGGTGGGCCAGACCGGAAAAGTGGTCTCGCCAGACCTGTATATTGCTTGTGGAATCTCTGGGGCGATCCAGCACCAGGCCGGGATGCGCACCAGCAAGGTGATCGTAGCCATCAATAAGGACCCAGAAGCTCCGATCTTTAAGATGGCGCGCTTTGGTGTGGTGGGAGATTTGTACGATATCGTCCCCCCACTGGCGGAGGCTTTACGCCAGCGACTGGGTCAGTAATCTCTAGAGTTGCGCCATTATTTCCAAACTATAGAGTCACTTTCGCCGCGCAACACTTAGTTAATACCACCTTCCTGTTACCAACCTGGCAGCGGGAAGGTGTTTGTTTATTTAATGATGTTGTTGGTGGATATGCAAATGCCGGAAAGTAACTTGAATATAAAAACGCCAATCCGGCATTTGCTAAAAGTAATTTGCGGTTTTGACACCAGATTTATTTTA
>DAOVXM010000425.1 GCA_030636125.1 Chloroflexota bacterium
CGGCGGTGTCATCTATCACTGTGGACCAGTGGTGTCGGGCCTGGATACCAAAGACTACCGTTTTGTAGCCGCCGGGCCGACCACCAGCACCCGCGAAGAACCCTACCAGGGTGAAGTGATGCATCACTTCAATATCAAGGGGGTCATCGGTAAAGGCGGCATGGGAGCTAAAACGCTGGCTGCCTGCCAGGAGGTACCCGGCGTATATTTTCACGCCGTAGGCGGAGCGGCCTCCCTGATCGCCCAGTCGGTCACCAGAGTGTTAGAGGTTTACAAGCTGGATTTCGGCGTACCCGAGGCGATGTGGGTTATCGAAGTCAAAGATTTCCCCGCTGTGGTGACCATGGACGCGCACGGTAACAGCCAACACGCTGTGGTCGAGGCTCAATCGAAGGCAGTCCTGGAGAAGCTGCTGGCGGAGGTTTAAAATTCGCCCTTCGGCAAGCCTTACAAAACTCGAGTAAGCTTCTATTTATAATGAAACCGGGAGGCAGCGGATATTCGCTGCCTCCCGTGCTTTACTCCAATTTATGTAATGCCAAATCAACCAGGGCTATTGGTCAAATACCCACAAGCGTTAGTTCAAATCAATAGGAACCAAAATCCCTATTCACTTCCCATAACCGCCAGGCACGATCCCCTTACATGCAGTCACAACGGTGCTCCCATACGGCGGGAGCGGTGGGGCAGGCGCTTTATGGTCGTCTTTACTCCTCCTCTTGTAATTCTTGCAGCACCTCAAGATCCTGGATCAGGTTGCGGCGGCGGATGTACAGGCTGGCGACATAGATCAGCATAACACCAAAGATGACCGCGTAACCGGCGATCATATATCCCGTGGTTTCAGCAGGGCCTTCTTGTAAAAGTTGTGTCAAAAGCATAAGTATCTCTCCAATCTCAGGACATGGTCTTTAGTTTTAGCCACTCAACCTTATCTGCCAGCTTACCCAGGCGGACACGATGCCAGAGTAAATCAGCGAAGATAAAGGAGAAAACGAGCAGACTAAAGAGGAAGGTTTGCAGCATGGCTGTGGTCATATCGAAGGCACCCTCCGCGCCGGGCTGGTTGCTGCCGATCACCACCGGATGAATCGTGCGAAAGAGTCGTGCGGAGAAAAAGGTCAGGGGCACACTGAGAAAACCGACGATGGCGTAAACCGCCCCAAAACGGGCACGGCGGTCAGGATCTTCAATGCCCTGGCGTAACATCAGATAGGCAGCGTAAATCAACAACATAATGGTGGCTGTGGTCAGGCGCGGATCCCAGGTCCACCAGGTGTTCCAGATAGGGCGGGCCCAAATCGCGCCTGTGACAACATTTATAAATGCAAATACCATACCAATTTCCACTGCTGCAAGGCTGACGATATCCCAATGGCGACGGCTGGTCTTCAGGTAAACTCCACCGGTGATCGCCGCCACCAGGAAGCCAAGCATCCCGACCCAGCCAGCGGCCACATGGAAGTAGAACACCCTCTGCACCTGTCCCATTACCCTTTCCATGGGCGCATAGAAAAAGACCATGCCGGTAGCGATCACCAGCAGGATTACTGTGACAATATCTAAGATGGTAAGCAAGCGAGGTTTAGGTTCCATGAAGACAACTCCTTATACAGAAAGTAGAGAGTAGAGATTGGAGAAATGAGATCAGGTTAGCGTTAGAGGGAAAAGACGCTAGAGTAGAAAAAAACTTCTCTCGAATCTCGATCCTCTATTCTCCTATCTTGATTATTCCTCCACTACATAATCGAAGACCATAAAAGCAACCGCAGTAAAGACAACATCATAGACGATAAGCAAATTAATCCAAGGCATGATCTCGGTCAGTTCGATGCCTTGCAAGAAGCCGCTGCTGGCTTTAACCGAAGCAATTAAAACCGGGATGATCACAGGGAAAAGTAATATAGGCAATAACACATCCCGGGTACGCGTCTGCACCGCCATGCTGGAAAGCAAAGTGCCGACCGCAACGTACCCAATCGAGCCCAAGAGGATGACAAGCAGCAGACCCGGTTGAAATAAATTTGTGTTATACAGCACGCTGTAAACCGGCAAGACAATCGCCTCGACAATTAACATAAAGACCAGGTTACCCAGCGCCTTGCCAAAATAAATCGCACTGCGATCTACCGGAGCCAACAGTAGCCCATCCAGGCAGCCACGATCTTTTTCGGTTGCCATAGAACGGTTCAAGCCCAAAGTGCCAGCAAATGCAAAGGTCACCCAAAGCACACCGGAAGTGACGTTGGCACGTGTTTTGGCATCCAATTCCAGCGCGAAGTTAAAGATGAGAATAACCAGCAGTGCAAAAACCAGCATGGACGAGATCAATTCCCGGCTGCGCAGCTCGGCCGCCAGATCTTTCCAGACGATGGCGCTCATAGTGCGTAAAAAAGCGCTGGCTTTTTCACGCGCGCTCGGGCGGGATATTTGCTCCTGTCCTTTACTCGTCACCAATTGGGTATCGCTCATCTCGTCTCAGTCTTTACTCATCGACTGGCGGTAAAAAGCCAGCAACTGATCAGGTTCGATATCTTCACGTTTGACCGAATCAATAATCACTCCGCGTGAGAGCATATCGAAGCGAGAGGCCAGGTCGGCCGTCCTGGCTAGATCATGCGAGGTCATCACCACAGTCCGTCCAAGCGCAGCGACTTCTCGCAGGACGTTATCAAGCATCACACAGGCATCTTGATCCAGACCCGTATGGGGCTCATCGAAAAGCACAACCTCAGGATCATGCAATATAGCCCGACCAATCGCCAGACGCTGCTGCATACCCCGTGAATAGGTGCGTACCAGGTCACGGCGGCGCGCCTTCATACCAACCAACTCCAACACTTCCATCACACGCTTATCCAAGTCAGGAATGCCGTACATACGGCCGTAGAACTTCAGGTTTTCTTCGGCGGTCAAGTCACCATAGAGCAGAGGCAAATGCGAGACCACCCCCAGGTGGCGGCGTACCGCGGCTGCTTGACCGGGTAAACGGAAACCTGAAATGCGCACTTCGCCCATGGTGGGCCGGGAGAGAGAAGCCAGGATACGTAGAAAGGTCGTCTTACCAGCTCCATTGGGACCCAGCAACGCCACAAACTCTCCGGATTCGACCTTGAAATCCAGGCCGCGCAAGACAGTTTTCAGGCCAAAGCGTTTGACGAGTTTGCGAACCTCTATTTGTGCGAGGGAGGTGGGGTGCTGGGGTGAGAAGGTGTTTCGCTGCATAATCACTTCGTTTCACCTTTTCGCTCATGTCTTTGTGCTCCCGTACTTAAAAGCCAAGGTGTTGGTTTTATGATCATATTCACCAATTTACCAATTATATAATCATAGTTCCGTCGCAATTCCTGAGCTTGATCTTTATGTAGATAGCCACATGCATTAGCAAAATTTAGCCAAGTTTGCGTCTCAGCAGCCTCGGCTTCAGCATCGTTGAGTTTGCTGACAAATGCAGCTTCATAACGTCGTTTTCGCCACGCTTCAGCTAGATTGCTGCATACGGAACGTGACGAGCGACGTATCTGATCCGTAAGAGAATATTTTTCTTCTCTTGGAA
>DAOVXM010000362.1 GCA_030636125.1 Chloroflexota bacterium
CTTGGATAAAACCATCCGCTTTCATGGCGTATACAGCACCCGTTTCCAGATATTGTGGCTCACGTTCCTGGCGTAGTGGGCGGATTCGCTTATCGTGGTTGATACCTTCAACATTGCCATTTGGTAGCGTTCGCCATAGGAAGTAGTGGAAGGGGATGACTGCCAGGGAGGAATCTGCTCCCTCATCTAGAAGCGCCTGGATGGTGCCATCGATATCCTCGGCCAGCGTTAAAGGGGAGGTGCATTGCAGAAAAGCGACGATATCAGGTTGATAGCCCTCACTCTGTCCCAAGAATTCCAATGCGTGTAATAAAGCGGACTCGGATGAAGCGCTGTCACCACTGATCTCTAAAGGCCGCCAGACGACCTCCGCCCCGAATTTTTCCGAGGCAGCTGCGATTTCAGCATCATCAGTTGAGACGACCACGCGGCTGACCAAGCGAGCGCGTAATGCTTGCTCGATGTTATAAGCAATCAAAGGCTTCCCTGCTAGCGGGAATATGTTTTTACGAAGGATGCCCTTTGATCCACCACGGGCAGGTATGATAGCAAGACATTCCATATCGAATAATTATTTGCCTTTTTCCCAATCTCTGGTTGCGATCAATATCCTACAGGCGCACAATTTGTTTTTCTACTTCCGACCTATGGGCGGCGATAGCTAACTGCAAAGCCTGTATACCATCTTCAAGCGTACAAAGTGGTTGAGCTTCGCCACGCGTTACTGTGAGGAAGTGCTCCATTTCAGCCAGGAACATGTCATTACGTTCAAATTTTGTCGGAGTCGAAATGCTTTTCCAACCCGGTGGGTCAGTTGTGGAACTGTCTTCACCCGCCTTGTAAAGCGCGACCGCGCCATCGGTGTTATCCCACCGTATCGTGCCCTGTGTGCCAACTATCTCTAGATGGTGAGCAGGAGGCTGTTGATTATAATCCAAATGTACGCTTCCCAACGCGCCATTTTTGAAACGCAAGCCGATTTCGGCAGTATCCTCAACCTCCAACTCCAGGTTGTTCAAGTGGCCGGCGAAAGCCCATAACTCTTTAACTTCGCCCAGTATCCAGCGCAGGTAATCCAGGGGATGGCACAGCGTAAGGATCACACCTCCGCCCAGGTCTGAGCGGGCGCTATACCCCTGGTGATAATCCTCCCAGGGGTGCCAGCCAGGCAAGTGTTCACCCCAATGGGCACGTGCAGAAAGCGGGTGACCGATTACGCCATTGACGACCAGTTCGCGGACCGTTTGCAAACCCGGGTGAAAACGGAATTGGAAGCCGACGAACACCTGCCCACCACCATGAAGCACAGCTGCACGCAGTTCATCCATCCTATCTAAAGAGTGCGAGATGGGCTTCTCTAAAAACAGGTGGCAGCCGGCTTCTGCGGCCGGGATGGCTACGTCCAGGTGAAGGGAAGTAGGGTTAGAAACAATGACAGCATCCGGGTGGTGGGCCAGAGCTTTCTGTAAGTCCGTCTCCACCACAAACCCCGACAGCTCATCGTTGGGCAATGTGCTTTGATGAGTGCGGTAGAACAATATGTCCTGTTCTCCGAGAGCTAGCAGGTTGCGAAAATGACGGCGACCAATTGAACCAAATCCCGCAATTAGATATTTCATCTTCTTGGATTCTCCAAGCGGTCTCACCAATCCAGATCCTGTTCGTAGCCCCAGTGAATCAGAGTCTCCCCAGCGACATCCTTGAAGATCTGGCGGTCCCGTGGGGTAAATAAATTATGCCAGGAACCGCGTTTGCCTTTGTTGAGTGAGCTGGCGATGTCGGCTGCTTTTTGCCGTTGCCAATCAGCATCGGGGTTCTCTCCCAGTTCAACCTGCAAAGCCTCGCTTAACCCTGGGACAGTTGAATCAACTCCGAGGAAAGCCCATAACCGGCTCATTTCATCGGAAGGTCGCGCTAATAAATCCTCATAACGTAAGTGAAAGTATTGCTCATCGAGCAACTCACGAGCCTCGTGATCAGTTTCGACCAGGTTGTCTACCCATCCTTTAGCGGCCTGGCGTAGTTCCTTCTCTGTAAAGATCGAGCGCCGACCCGCCAGAAATGGTTCGGGGTCCTGGATAAAGTCTTGACGGATAGCTCTACCCTCTTTTGATAGGTGCTGCGGCCTGTCGACAAAGGCCTGGAAGCGGTGCGAGACAACCGCGTCGCGCCCATCGCGCACGATAAACACCAGGCGCGCATCCGGGTAAACCTTGACCAGTAGATGTACCGCCTCACCATTCAACAAGCTGTTGGGGCTTTTATCACCAACCATACACCCATGGTTGTCTTTCCCTACGCGACGGGCGTCGCGCTCCATGATATAGTCACTGACGGCGCGCAGCACGACAGGGGAGAGATCGCTGCCGCGGTTCCAACGGTTGCTGCGACGGGCGAGCCACATTTCGACGTTTTTATCAACAACCAAAGCTTCGAGCAGCGGAGCACGAGTGAAAAAGTGCGCCTGGTAGTTGCAGTGCACCTGGGGATGCAGGCGTACAAGGCGGGTCAGCAGAGTCGTGCCGGAGCGGGCGTGACCGAAGATGAAAAATTTACCCAGTGGAAAGAATGATTTTGCCTCGCGCACCTCTTCAGGCGTGATCGCAGGGATATGGCCTCGATTATGAATTGGGGGCTCGCCTTTGAGTAGTGCTCGCGCAGCCAGTCGAAGGCGCTGTTGGATGTTAACCGGCATGTCCATTCTCCAGCAGGGCGAGGAAGAATTGGGTGGTGCGCTGGCTGGCGCTCCCATCAACATAGGTGCACTCCTGAGCCAGAAATCGACGTTGAGCATCCAGGTCCGCCTGTGGATTTTCCAGGTAATAATTGATCGCCTCGCGGAGTTCGACTTGATCCAGGGCTACCCGCCCAGCTCCAGAGGTGCGGAAACGAGAGTGGGTTGGCCATACGCCAATCTGTGACATCGGCACCCAGAATTTCCCCGGGTACCCATCAGGAGCGTCGATACATACGCTGACGATGGGTCGTTCCTGGAAGGAAGCCTCCACACACATTGTTGAATATACAGTTAAAAAGATATCGGAGTGGGCCATCATAGAGGTCCTCTCGCTAACGTCCTCGCCTGAATAATGCCCCAATTTACCAAGGGGTACTGGCTCAACAATATGAATGTGTTTGTGCTCCCGGGCTAGTCGGCGGATTTTGTCCGCCTCGGCAATATAATGGCCGCTCATGTGGATGGGGTGCAAACGCACCAGCAGTTGGCATGGCTCGGCCAACTCGTTGGAAATCACCAGGTTAGCCAAAGCTTCTACGTTTTGGAAATTGGGTGACCAACTGACAAAGCTGCTGGCGTAGGAGAGTAGTTTGCGGTCAGGATCAAGCCCGTGCAGGTTGAAGTACTCATCGCGGGGGACTAACCACTCATTGCTGATGTACCCATCGTAAGGCGGCATACCTCCCACGTTGACCCGGTCGGTAGACCAGTCAGCTCCACCCATCAGCTCTTGTTTTTGAATTTCGGACCAGCAAGTGATCCAATCAACTTTCGCTCCGGGTAATCCATAGCTGCTTGAGCTGTCCCAACTGATGATTGCAGCCGCAGTGGGGATATTGCGCGCAGCGGCTTCGCGCAACAGGTAACGGTCTTGGCGAAAGCCAGGTGAGCCCGCGATCACCAAGGCGGGCTGATACTTCTCGAATAGATCACCGTATATGTTGGAATTGAAACGGTTTTGGTAATGCAGCAAAGCTCGCCGTGCCGGGCGTGAGTGGCGCATCAAGCGCGCAATACCTTCCATCAAAGGGAAGAGTTGACGCCGTCTGGAATGCGCTTCGCTTTTCACTTGCTGTATATAACTGTCTACCACGGCGAGGTTTATGCCACCTGCAGCTCCAGCGCGGCGCAAAAAGTCCAGCCAGAATTGTTGTGTAGCTGATACGCTGCTTGTGTATTTTTGCACCTGGTCGAGACGCAGCCCCTCGATGGTCAATCCGGGATGATCAAAGCGACTGGCGATCGATTCCTTTGATTTATCCTCGGTTAGCACAACGACTTCGATCCCAGCATCTAGTAATATGGGGATGATACCGCTTTGTAAAAAGTAGAATACTGCCAGACC
>DAOVXM010000171.1 GCA_030636125.1 Chloroflexota bacterium
AAGGGGCTCTAGAAAATGTACCGTGAACGCCTTAAGTCGGTCCCAATACCATCAAGGAGAAACGCATGAACTCTGAGAACTCATTTACCCTTCGCCCGCTGCGTGACGATGACGTGCCGGAGTATTCAGATCTGCTGTTCAGCGCATTCAACGCCTGGTGGTGGAAACATGGATTGTGCAAAGATTTCTATGATTGTAGACCGATCGATTTATCAATCTTCTATGACATCTACAATGATATGTCGCCAGGCTGCAGTATAGCTGCTTTTCACAAGGATACCGGGAGAATGATGGGAGCCTGTTACTATCACCCGCGTGAGTATCATGTCTCGTTGGGTATTATGAGCGTCCATCCGAATTATGGTGGGCAAGGGGTTGGACGTGCTATGGTCGATTACATCCTGAACTACACAAGGGAAAATGACTACAAGGCATGCCGGCTAGTCAGCAGTGCCATGAACCTGGATTCATTCTCTCTATATAGCCGTTCGGGTTTTGTGCCCAGACTATCCTATCAAGATATGATGCTGGATGTTCCGGCAGGCGGACTTGATGCCAGCGTACCTGGTGAGGATAAAGTACGCGAGGCTATCTTAGAGGATGTGCCCGGGATGGGCGATCTCGAGATGGAGGTGAGTGCTGTCAAAAGGGGAGTCGATTATCCCTATTGGATCAAAAACCCTCGAGGAGTCATGCATGCCACGGTGTATGAAAATGACCAACATGGTATTGATGGTTTCCTGAACTCTGTAAAATGCCCGGCGATTAACATCCTGGGTCCATGTGTGGCTCGCTCAGAAGAAATAGCCATCGCTCTGATCCGCAGAGAACTGGAAAGGTTTAAAGGTACTGTCGCCTTATTCGTTATTCCAACTGGAAAAAGGAAAATGGTAGAACAATTCTATGAGTGGAAAGCGTTTAATGTAGAAACTCATTTCAAACAAGTTTGGGGTGAGTTTCAGGACTATAGAGGTGTTAGTCTACCAAGCTACCTTCCTGAGACTGAATAGAATATCTACTAAATCAATGTCTTAGACGAAAAAAATAGATATTCCCTGCGAAGAAAACAAGTCGAACCGCTCTTCCAGCATGGTGAGCGGTTTGTGGGTTAATAACCTTGACTTGGGGGACACCCAGGCAAGTTTCTTTTACCCCACCTGACTAAAACCCCTCTCATGAGTTCCTCATGGAGTGTGTATGCATTTTATCACTTGACCTGCCCATCTCAAAGGACTAAAATTCAATAAAAAGAAATTAGTGGATTGGGGAATAGGGATTGGGTTTTTGGGTGTTTTTTTTATCGCAATCTAATTCCTGACCTGATACTCTGGTGACCTAAGAACCTAATTGTCTAATCCCCAATTACCTTATAACCCTTATTTTGGAGACTTCCATGTCAGATTACTTATTTCGCGGCTCTTTAGCCGATCTTGACCCAGAGTTGTACGACCTTACTCAGATCGAAGCGGAACGACAATACCGCAAGCTGATCCTGATCCCCAGCGAGAGTGCCGCACCACTAGCCGTACGAGAAGCGCTGGGGTCTGCTTTTCAAAATATTTATGCGGAAGGTTATCCGGATGAAGCTACTCGTTGGTTAGCTGAAGAGGATATCTTTGATTACGACAGTCGGTTGGCTCACTACCGCCGTTACTCTGATCCTCGTTATTACAGAGGTGTTGAATACGCCGACATCGTTGAAGCCCTGGCTCGCCGCCGCTGTGCAGAAACCTTTGCAGCTAACGGTGTATCCGCTGACGAAATTTATGTCAATGTGCAAGCTCTCTCCGGTGGACCGGCTAATAATGCTGTATACCATGCCCTGGTCAACCCAGGTGAGACAATTATGGGGATGGATCTCTTGCATGGCGGGCATTTATCTCATGGTTCGCACGTCAACCGTTCGGGCAAATATTACAATGCTGTTCATTACACCGTCGATCCTGAAACTGAACAGATCAATTATGAGGCCGTTGAGGCATTGGCGCGTGAGCACCAGCCAAAATTCATCATTGCGGGGTATTCTTCATACCCCTGGGCGGTAGATTGGGCTCGCTTCCGGGCGATAGCTGATGCTGTAGGCGCATACCTTTTCGCCGATATCGCTCATGTTGCCGGTCTAGTGGCGGCGGGAGTTTATCCATCGCCGGTAAGCTACGCAGATGTGATCACCTTCACCACACATAAATCCCTGACCGGCCCCCGCGGCGCATGTATTTTGACAACCAACCGGCTCCTGGCGCGCAAGATAGACCGGGCAGTTTTCCCTGGTGAACAAGGTGGGCCACATGTCAACGTCTTCGCAGCTATGGCGTTAGCATTTAAATTAGCTCAGACCGACCAGTTTCGCCAATTACAAGAGCAGGTTGTCAAAAATTGCATAACCTTGACCGAGCGTCTCAATCAACGCGGTTTCAAGATTCCCTTCGGAGGCACGGACACACACTTGACGAACCTGGATTGTTCTTCAGTGACCGGTCCGGATGGCACAACCTTATCAGGCGATCAGGCAGCCCGAATTCTCGATATCGCCGGTGTGGTAGTTAACCGCAACACGATCCCGGGCGACAAATCAGCTGTAGCGCCATCCGGGATACGCATGGGTACCCCATGGGTCACTCAACGTGGCCTGAAGGAAGCTGAGATGATCCAATTGGCTGATGCAATCGCCGATGTGCTAATGGCTACAAAGCCATTCAGCCTTCAGGGTCGCAAGGGGCGCTTGCGCCGTGCCAAGGTTGATTTCGCGGCGCTTGAAGAGGCGAAAATTAAGGTGCGAGACCTTGCAGAAGGAGCTGGAATCGATTTTGAGGCGACGGAGCACGGGTATCCGCACTTCTATTATCTAGATGATAAGCCCATAGATAAAGATGGTTGGGTGGCTTATGATCTTGTCGGCGAGCGCGTAAGCCAGTTCCTTGACTATGCTGTGAGTTGTGATATCGCCTCCCTGGACCCTGGCCAAAGCGCGGCGACATGCCTCATTACTCCAAGAGGGACTGTGGAAGGCGCACTGAGTTGTGATTCAAAGGATGCGTTCCGTCTGAGCGTACCTTCTTGGGGAGCCTCTCTGGCCTCTGCTTGGTTGCGAGATCTCTCGGATGGTTACGTAGACTTAGATGGTGAGGACGAGAGCAGTTCGGGCTTACCCCGCAAGTTACCTGGTCCAATTATCATAAAACCCTCACCAGCAGAGCCGGTTCAAAAGGATTGTAAAGATGAACTTGAGTTTGGTCCAGCGCGTGGGGGGACCAAACCCTATTTTATCGGCATACCTGAAGGAACTGGAGAGGCTCTGCCACCATTTGAATGGGAAGAACTAGAGGGTGATTTAAGACGCACGCCGGTATACGAAGTCCACCAAGAACTAGGGGCTAAGCTTATCCCATTCGCTGGCTGGGAGATGCCAGTCTGGTACACCTCTGTCATGGATGAACACATAGCTACCAGGGATGCGGCAGGCCTGTTCGACGTAGCCCACATGGGTGTCTATCAAGTTGAAGGACCTGAGGCTGCAGCATTTCTGGATAGTGTCTGTGGAAATGATATCGGTGGATTGGATGTTGGGGAGTCTTGTTATACTCATTTTTTGACCCCGACTGGTGAGGTAATTGATGACACACTGGTCTACCGCCGTGGTACAGAGAAAATACTGGTAGTGGTTAACGCTTCTAATGATGATAAAGATTGGGCTTGGTTAAACGCGGTCAGGGATGGTACAGTGCGTGTTGATAAAGGACGCCCCTGGGCTAAAGCTTTTGGTCGGAAGGCGATCTTGCGTAATTTGCGCGATCCCAAAGAGGGCGGGGATATGCGTGTAGATATCGCTCTTCAAGGTCCTCGATCCCGCGATATCCTGTTGACTTTGGGTTGCGATGACATTACCCGTAAGCGCATCATGGCTCTTAAAAGAACCCAACTAACAGAGGCCAACCTTGGTGGCTTTGACCTGGTCGTTTCACGTACCGGTTACACGGGTGAAAAGATGGCTTTCGAATTATTCGTTCACCCCGACAGAGCGGCTGAGCTGTTTAGAACGTTGTTGAAGGCTGGCGAACCACTAGGGATTAAGCCTGTTGGATTAGGAGCGCGCGATTCGCTTCGCACTGAAGCAGGCCTACCGCTCTACGGGCATGAAATGGGCGAGGGATCGGGAAAGTTTGGACAGGAGGATCTGGGCGTGGCTGAAGGTGGTTTTGGTAGCTATGTCAAGGCATATAAGCCCTGGTTTATTGGTCGTGAGGCTTACCTGGTACGAGAGGAGACCCGCAAGGGTATTGTGGTACGTTTCCGTTTCAACGAGAAAGGTGTCCGCATGGCGCACAATGGTGACCCGGTGATGGATAAACGAGGACGTGTTATCGGCTGGGTGACTAGTTGCGCGGTAGATCGAGACGGTTACTTGACTGGGCAGGCTTATGTAGACCAAAAGAATGCTGGCGAGGGCACACCGATTTACATCTACCAGAGTGCTCCTCAAAAAGCAGGTAAAGCTCCAGCTGAGCTAACGGTTGGCGATAGAACCACGCTGGCGACCCAGGCATTGGTGGTCAGTAGATTTCTAAAATGATTGCGTATAAAGCCGTAAGAATCTGATTTTGAATCTTACGCGGGGCGGAGTGAACCATATCCTTTGATCAAATATGTTGAACGCGTATTTTTGGCAACTTTAATTTATGGAGGGCAATATGCACACCCCATGGGATCATCGCTATGCACAGCGGACCCAACGTATGGGCAGTTCGGCAATCCGAGAATTGCTCAAGCTTACTGAACGAACTGATATTATCTCATTCGCCGGGGGATTGCCAGCCCCGGAGGTTTTTCCTGTAGATGAATTTAAAGCCGCAAGTGAGCGTGTATTGAGCAAACAGGGCGCGCTGGCATTACAGTACAGCACTACTGAAGGGTATTTGCCGCTGCGTGAACAAATCGCACGCCACTCAGCGCGCTACGGTATTGAAGTCACCCCAGATAATATCTTAATCACCTCCGGTTCTCAGCAAGCTCTTGACCTAATAGGTAAGGTTTTTATCAACCCAGGCGATCACGTTCTCGTGGAATCGCCCACCTATCTCGGTGCACTTCAAGCATGGAACACGTATGGGGCTGAGTACGTCACGGTACCGATGGATAAGCAAGGTATGAACACCGATTACCTGGAAGATGCTTTACGCACTGGACCTAAGTTTATTTATGTATTGCCCAATTTCCAGAATCCATCTGGAGTGACCCTGGCGCTAGAGCGACGCCATGTGCTGGTTGAATTAGCCGACCGATATGGTGTCCCGATCATTGAGGATGATCCTTATGGTCAACTTCGATATGAAGGTGAGCACTTACCCTCAGTGGTTATGTTGGATGATCAGTACCGTAACAATAATGACCTTTGTTATCACGGTAATGTGATTTACCTGAGCACCTTTTCCAAGATCCTGGCGCCTGGATTGCGTTTAGGGTGGGTGATAGCACCTCCGGAGGTCATCCGCAAGCTGGTTCAATCCAAGCAAGGCACGGATCTGCACACAGCAACCTTTAACCAGGTGGTAGCCCATGAAGTGTCACAAGGTGGTTTTCTCGATGAACATATCAAGACCATCCGCCGAGTATACGGTGAGCGGCGTGATGTGATGTTGGCTTCCATGGATCGTTTCTTTCCCCCGGAGGTGGACTGGACGCAGCCAGAAGGAGGCCTGTTCTTATGGGGCACACTACCACAGCATTTAAATTCAGCGGACGTATTAGAAACTGCTGTGGAGCAAAAAGTGGCATTCGTGCCGGGTGAGCCGTTCCATCCAATTGGTGGCGGTCATAATACGATGCGCATCAATTTTTCGAACGCCTCACCTGAAAAGATCCAGGAGGGGATATCTCGCTTAGGTGAGGTTTTGTTAGCTAAAATTAAAGGCAAATTGTCACGTTAAAGAAGTATTACAGTAAAAGAAGTATATCCATCGCAACACTATTGTGAGACGGTGCGCATGTCGAGGGAAATGCGCACCGTCATTCCCTTAGCTGATGTAGAGTATGTTAGATCTGTATATTTTAATCTCTCGTAATTAGGTGATAATTATGCTATAATATGATCTAATAAGAGAGTCTCCCAAAAATTGTTGGGGGCTACCGCCCGTATATTTCAAAGAGCAAGGATAC
>DAOVXM010000098.1 GCA_030636125.1 Chloroflexota bacterium
AAAAACCTCCTTTATTCCTGGTGTTGCGCGGCAAAAGCGACTCTATAGTTTGGAAATAATGGCACAATACTTTAAGCAGTTTGGCAGGGGACAGCAGAAACCACCGATGCATTTAGGCCCAACTGCACTAGTGTTCCGTTATTATGGCTGCGAGAAAATTAGCCGCCAGGATCCCCAATAGCGTTTTCCTCCCCCGCTTTCACATTCCGATGGGGTTAAACCCGTAATTGGCTCTCCGCCTTCCGCCAAACGCAGCGTATAGGTTGTGCCTGCCGTCATACTGAAATCGGCGTAATCCAGGCCCAATTCGGGTATCAAACCGGTAAAAAAGTGATTCTCGCCACCCTCCCAATTGACCACAACTTCTACACCCGGTACAGGCTGGTCAGCCGCATCGCGAGCCAAGACCTGGATCAACGCCTCATCCAGGTTCGGGTCGCAAACCAGGTCATGGCTCAGGAGGACGAACGGCGCGCCTGGCGTGAGGGTAGGTGTATGTGTGGGTAAGGGTGCAAATGTGTCACCGGGGGTCTTCGTCAACTGAGATGTGGCGGTTGGACTGGGCGTGAGTGAAGGTGTTGCGGGTGTTCCGGAAGAGGCAGGTGATTCCGTCTCATCTGATGGTGTTGCCTGGGAGGATTGAGAGTTTGGGTCAACGGTCGCGGAGCCTTGCCCAAGGGAAGCTGCCAGCAGACCCAAAGCACGTGCCTCTTGGAGAAAACCACCCTCAGCCAGAGTGCGTTGAGCCTGTTCTGCCAAAGCTCGATAGGCATCCTCATCCTTTAGTAATTCCAGGCGCGCCTTAGCCCTCACCATGTCGCTATTGGTCAAGTAAGCCAATGCAATCAAGGATCGATACTGGTTCTTGAAATTTGGCCGTAAGGAGGCGGGCGTCGTGTTGGTATATTGGACGGGTTGTACCGTCCAGGCGTAAAGTAACCCAATAACTACTCCGATAACCAGGCCTGTGAGCAAATACCAGGGTCCACGATTTTTGATCATGGTATGGGGGTCTCCAGAGCTGGATTCCAGGTTTGCAAATCGGCGTACAATGCCCGTATCAGCACAATGTCAGAGTCGGTGTAGCCTTGGCGTTCCGCAAAGAGCAGTGCCCTATGAGCAATTTCAGCGGGAGGATCGTTTCCAAGAAGCGCCAAGCGGCGGACCGCTGTGGCTATGTCATCTTCAGCGCTATAGATCTCGGCTACCATCAAGACATAATCGCTTTGATAGTCAATGCGTAGTGTGTCAGGTGTGGTATCGATATATTCTACAGGGTTGACAACCCACCCATAGAGCAAACCTGCCGTTACTCCAACCAAGATAGCGAAAATGAAATGGATCCAACGTGACATGGTCTAATTATTGTGCCACAGTCCGATAACCACGACAAGGGGAGTGTAGCTGCGAAACGAGTGATATAAGCTTTTGCTATGACAGAAGCTGTCGCAGGGCGGCTAATAACAGCGTCACATACTCGCGGCGGCTACTGTAACCCATCAAGCCGATACGCCAGATCTGGCCTGCGAGCGGCCCAAACCCCCCGGCAATCTCTATATTGTATTCATCCAGCAGGCGGCGACGGATAGCCGCGTCATCGATAGAGGGGGATAACTTAGGCGTGGTCAGGGTGGGCAGACGGTAGGTGAGCGGGATCATCGGGGCCAAGTCCATAGCTTCCAGCCCTTCCCACAATAATTCGGCGTTCACACGATGACGGGCAAAACGCTCTTCCAAGCCCTCCTCGGCTACGAGGCGTAAGGCTTCCCGCAAGGCATAATTCATGCTGATGGGGGCCGTATGATGATAGGTGCGCTCATCTCCCCAGTATTTGTCAAGCAAGGAAAGATCCAGATACCAGTTGGCTACAGGGGTTTCACGATTGGCAAGCACTGCGCGAGCGCGCGGAGATATAGTAAGCGGCGCTAATCCTGGAGGCGCGGAGAGACATTTCTGAGAACCGCTGTAGGCTATGTCCACCTCCCAGGCATCGATCTCTACTGGTAGACCACCGAGCGAGGTGACAGTGTCCAAAACTACGAGCGCGCCGTAGCGGTGGGCAGCAGCAGTAATATCAGCGATGCCCGGTTGCCAAGCACCGGTCGATGTCTCGGCGTGCACCAGGGCTAGCAGTTTATAGTTGTTACCCTTCAGGGCCGTCTCGATCTCAGCCGGATCAAAGACTTCACCCCATGGGCGATCTAAGCGGTCAACTTGAGCACCGTACCGACCGGCCATGTCGTACAGTCTTTCTCCGAAGTACCCATTGATGGCCACCAGCACACGCTCTCCAGGCTCAATAAAGTTGCACAAGGCGGCTTCCATGCCCGCGCTGCCAGTTCCCGAGACAGGAATAGTGAACTCGTTTTCGGTCTGAAAGACGTAGCGCAGCAATTGCTGAACTTCATTCATTAAGATTAGGAACTGTGGGTCAAGATGCCCTATCAAGGGAGTAGACATGGCGCGCAGCACTCGCGGTGAAGCGGTACTCGGCCCAGGTCCAAGTAAAATTCTTTGAGTTGGATCTAAGTCTTGGAATGTTGTAGCGTTCATTTAATTTATTTCTCCTCTTTTGCTTTGGATTAAGTGGGTGATCAGACAACCGACACGTAAATTAAGTTTCATTTGATAATCCGCTTAATGGTTGAATTGAATACGGCAAATAAACACAAAGGATAGTTTACAACGAAATGTGAAATTAACCAAGATTCAGGCGAAACCGCTTGCTTTGAGACCAGAAATCCTGTACAATCTTAATATCTCGTCCCGAGCGGCCGCCAACCCGGCCAGCACGATTGAGTTTTGGGGAGGAAGTCAGCATGGATATCATCAAAGTTTCGGGTAGGTCGCGCACCTCCGCGGTCGCGGGTGCTATCGCGGGTGTTTTCCGTGAGAACCAGTATGTTGAGGTGCAGGCAATTGGTGCAAGTGCGGTTAATCAGGCTGTCAAAGCAATAGCACTTGCTACGAAGTTTTTGGCTGAGGATGGATATACTGTTGTGTGCGTACCCGAATTTGTGGATGTGGAAATTGAAGAAAAGACCCGCACGGCTATCAAATTCGTTGTTGAACCACGCTGACAGTTAAGACACTCTTGTATTATGCAAATGTCGGAAAGTAACTTGAATATAAAAACGCCAACCCGGCATTTGCTAAAAGTAATTTGCGGTTTTGACACCAGATTTATTTTAAAATTCATTCCGCAAATTACTTAACGAGGCAGGTTGTTCTCGTAGGATAGAAGTTATATCGATTGCAATAATTGGCCAAGTTTACTCAAAAAGGCGCGCCGTGTATTTGGCGCGTTTTGTTTATCTTTTATAGGCAATAGACTTATCATTGCTCTTCTGATAAACTGGGCGGATATTGGAGAGAGTAACGATTGAACCGTATTGGGATTCTAAGTATTATTTGGTTTCTAAGCCTTGGATTATGGGCTTGCTCACAGAGTAATATAACGGCAGGAGATGCTAGCACTACACCAGAGCCGGAGAGTACTTCCACGTTGACGGCTACCGTTGATTCCACGTTTACTCCTACAATCCTAACTCCAACAACGACGATTTCTGTAACACCTACTCTCTCACCCTCGCCCACACCCACTCCAACGCCACTTGAATGCTGGTTGCAAGGTGGCAATCTTGAACAGGGCAGTTTGCGCAGCGTTCCGTTGCCCTTGCCCCTGGATTATATTGTCTACTTGCCACCATGCTATGACCAGTTAACCGAGCGTCGCTATCCTGTGTTGTATCTGATCCATGGTCAAAATTATAATAACGACCAATGGGTTCGCCTGGGAGCTGTTGAGACTGCGGATGCACTGATAGCTAGCGGGGAAATACCCCCTTTCATCATGGTTTTCCCACGGGACCGATCATGGGCGCAGCCGACTGAGGACAGATTTGGTGAGGTGGTGGTTTCCAGCTTAGTCCCGCATATCGATCAAAAATATCGCACCCTGCCAGAGCGCACCTATCGTGCGATCGGGGGCCTCTCACGTGGTGCGGGTTGGGCCGTGCACCTGGGTCTCACGGAGTGGGAATCGTTTGGAGCGATTGGCGCTAACAGCCTGCCTGTATTTTGGACCGACACCAGTCATGTGGCCGAGTGGCTGGATGCTATCCCACAGGAATCGTTACCGCGCATATATATGGATATTGGCGAAAAAGACCGCCCGACGATACTCCGGTCAGCAATCTGGTTCGAAAACCTGCTGACTGAAAAAAATATCCCCCACGAATGGCACCTCTTTTCCGGATACCACGAAGAAGCATATTGGGAATCACATGTCGAGCAATACCTGCGCTGGTACGCAAAGGGCTGGGAGGGTGAGCCTTAGAAAGTCGCTGATTAAGCCCTCTAAAGTGTGAACCTGAAGCGCTTAGCCTGCGTGATATAATTTCGTTCATGACCTTGACGAGAGAGGAAGTTGAGCATATTGCCGAGTTGGCGCGCCTGACACTGACGGATGAAGAGATAGCTCGTTATAGTGAGCAACTTTCCGCCATCCTGGAGTATTTTGCCAGCTTACAAACCTTAGATACCACCGATATCCCCCCCACATCTAGCGTCTTAGCTGCGCGCAGCGTGCTGCGCCCTGATGAGCCTCGACCTGGATTGAGCAAAGATGATCTGTTACGTAACGCCCCAGAAACGGAGGCGAACCAGTTCCGCGTACCGCCTGTGCTGGAGTAGTAGCGGTGTGGTCGGCACAGAGGCAAATAAATAAGCATGTCTGACCTCACTGACTTGAGCCTTACACAGATCAACCAGGCCCTTCACTCTGGAGATATTTCCAGTCGCCAGTTGACCCAGGCATTCCTGGACCGCATCGACCGGTTGGACCATTCTCTGCACGCCTTCTTGACCCTTATCCCGGAGAAAGCCTTGAAACAGGCTGATGAAGCCGACCGCCGGTTGCGTGCCTGGCGGACAGGTGATAATAAGCCCTTGCCACCTTTGTTGGGTGTGCCAGTTGCGATCAAGGATGTGCTCTGTGTTGAAGATGTGCGCTGTACCTGTGGATCACGTATTCTTGAAAATTTTCATCCACCTTTTAACGCGACCGTCGTCGAACGATTGTTAGCTGCTGGTGCGATCGTTTTAGGCAAAACAAATACCGATGAGTTTGCTATGGGGTCTTCCACTGAGAACTCTGCCTATGGAGTCACGCATAATCCATGGGATCTGGAGGTGGTTCCGGGTGGCTCAAGTGGGGGTAGCGCCGCGAGCGTAGCGGCTCGTCTAGCGCCGGTTGCTCTGGGCACTGACACTGGTGGGAGTGTGCGCCAGCCGGCGTCCTTCTGTGGGGTTACCGGCATCAAGCCCACATATGGGCGTGTCTCACGATATGGCCTGATCGCCTACGGGTCATCTTTGGATGTGGTAGGGGTTTTGGGCCACGATGCAGTTGACGTAGCCACAATCTATTCGCTCATAGCTGGACATGATCCGTTAGATGCCACCTCGGTGGATCTCCCTGTCCCTGAGCTTCAATTTAATGAGGATGGTGATCTTTCAGATCTCAAGGTCGGGGTTCCTGAAGAATACTTTGTGGCAGGGATACAATCCGAGGTCGAAGCCTCAGTTCACGAAGCCATTCGCGTCCTAGAATCCTTAGGGGCAAAGATCAAGCCAATCAGCCTGCCCCATACCGAGTATGCTTTACCGGTTTACTACCTGATTGCCCCAGCTGAAGCTTCTGCCAACCTGGCTCGTTACGATGGTGTCCGTTACGGCCCTCGTGTGTCTGCCGACACATTGTGGGATATTTTCCGCCACACTCGCGGTGAAAAGTTTGGGGCAGAAGTCAAGCGACGCATCATGTTGGGTACTTATGCCCTTTCGGCGGGGTATTATGAGGCTTTCTATGGTCAAGCTCAAAAAGTGCGCACTTTAATCAAACGAGATTTTGAAGTTGCCTTTGAAAAAGTAGATGTGATCGCTGCTCCTGTGGCTCCCACAACGGCTTTTAAGATTGGCGAACATGGTGACGACCCGCTTTCGATGTACCTGGAAGATATCTTAACATTACCTGCCAACCTGGCAGGGGTGCCTGGGTTAGCTTTTCCAGTGGGCTTTGACCAACATGGCTTACCGGTCGGCATGCAGCTTATGGGATCACATTTTCATGAAGAGATCCTCTTCCAAGCTGCCCATGCTTACCAGTTGGCGACGGACTGGCACGAGCGCATGCCGGAGTTGCCAGTTAATATATCCTAGTGTTCCGTCAAATGTGATTGTTTAGTAAGAATAGATCGTGGACGGAACACTTTAAGCTTTGTCAAGGATATAGTAACCCGGATATCGAATGAAACTTTCATCCTTGACAAAGCACTAGCTGTACCTGATAGGAAGGTTCATTAGATGTTTTCCGATTTACCCCAAAGAGCCCAAGAATTTATAGATTGGACCTGGCCCCAAATTGAACCCTATTACCAGGAGCTGACTGACCGTCCGATAAATGCGTCAACCGTCGAGCAGTGGTTGAAAGATTGGACGCACCTGAGTAAATTGGTATATGAAACGAATGAACGCCTAGTAGTTGCGACCACTGTTGATACAACGGACCAGGGAGCTGAAAGGCGTTATAGCGATTTCCTGGATAAGATTTACCCTTCTGCCCAGGCAGCCGAACAAAAGCTCAAGGAAAAATTGCTTATCAGCGGATTAGAACCGGAAGGGCTTGAGGTGCCCATCCGCAATATGCGTTCCGAAGTTGAGCTGTACCGCGAAGCCAACCTGCCGCTGCTCAGTGAGGAGCTGAAGCTTATAACAGAGTTCGACAAGATCACTGGAGCGCAGACCGTAGAGTGGGAGGGCAAAGAAATCACGATCCTTCAACTCCGTCCAGTTGAGCAGAGCGTAGAACGCGATCGACGCGAGCGAGCCTGGAGGTTGATAGCTCAACGCCAGTTAGGCGACCGGGAGGCGATAAATGCCTTGTGGGTCAAGTATTTGGAGCTGCGCCGGCAACTGGCTGCCAATGCCAGTCTGCCTGATTACAGGGCATACCGCTGGCAGCAGTTATTGCGATTCGACTATACACCTGAAGATTCCAAAGGGTTTCAACACGCGATCGAGGAAGCCGTGGTTCCTGCAGCCCAACGTATTTACGAGAGAAGACGGCAAAGGCTGGGAGTGGATAGGTTGCGCCCTTGGGACCTGACGGTTGACCCAATGGGTCGCTCTCCTTTGCGACCCTATAAGACCATTGAAGAACTCGAAGAAAAGACCAGCGCGATTTTTAAGCGAGTTGATCCACAGTTGGGAGAGTACTTCGAGATCATGCGTCGAGAATCCCTGTTAGACTTGGATAATCGCAAGAGCAAGGCGCAAGGCGGGTACTGCACTGAATATCCAGTAGCAAAGCGACCTTTCATTTTTACGAACGCGGTTGGTCTGGACGATGACGTACAGACTTTGCTCCATGAGGGTGGACATGCTTTCCATGTTTTCGAGAGCAATCATCTACCTTACCATCAGCAACTTCAGGTGCCAATAGAGTTTGCTGAGGTTGCTTCCATGGGGATGGAACTGTTGGCGGCGCCGTACCTGCCAGCGGAGGAAGGTGGCTTTTACACTCGCGAAGAAGCTGCACGTGCTCGTATCGAGCACCTGGAGAGCAATCTGCTGTTCTGGCCTTATATGGCTGTGGTAGATGCTTTTCAGCATTGGGTCTACGAAAAACCCAATGCTGCTATCGATCCGGCAAACTGCGACGCGAAATGGGCGGAACTTTGGGAATGTTTTATGGCCGGTGAGGATTGGAGTGGCCTGGAGCAGGAAATGAAGACCGGTTGGCAGCGCAAAGGACACATTCACCAAGATCCATTTTATTATGTGGAGTATGGGCTGGCTCTATTGGGCGCAGTGCAAGTCTGGCGAAATGCTCTTTCGGATCAAACCGCGGCTGTAGCTGCATACCGGAAAGCATTATCTCTCGGTGGAACCGTACCTCTCCCGCAGTTGTTTGTCGCCGCAGGAGTCGATTTCGCTTTCGATTCTGGAACGCTGAGCCAGGCGGTTGAGTTGATGGAAGAGACCATAACAGAGTTAGAGTCAGTC
>DAOVXM010000428.1 GCA_030636125.1 Chloroflexota bacterium
AAGCGGATCTGCCCTGGACGTGGGCTGAGCACCAGCACCCGGTCTGACAGAAAGACGGCTTCCGGTATGGCATGGGTCACCATAATCACGGTCTTGCGGTGTGTCTGCCATATGCGTAAGAGTTCGCCTCCCATTCGTTCGCGGGTGAGGGCGTCCGGCGCTCCAAACGGCTCATCAAGCAGGAGAATGCGCGGATCGTGGACCAGTGCGCGGGCGATCGCAACCCGCTGTTCCATGCCTCCCGACAGATCTCTAGGCAGTGATCGTTCAAAACCTTCTAAGCCAACCAGGCTAACCAGTTCCTGTGCCTGTTGGCGAGCGACCCGTTGAGGCACTAGCTGCAGCTCCAGCGGTAAAGTAATATTCTCCAAGACCGTTCTCCAGGGCATGAGATTCGCCTTTTGAAAGACAAAGCCGATCTCTCGCCGTGGACCGTGCAGCCTTTCCCCATCGTATTGGACATCTCCTTTTGTCGGCGGCAGCAAACCAGCCAGCACGCGCAGCAAAGTGCTTTTGCCACTCCCCGAAGGGCCCAGAATGCAAACAAATTCTTCAGCCTGCACGGAAAAGGAGATCTCTTCCAGGACATGCAATCCTACATCCCCATCCGGGAAAACCAGGCTCACATCTCGAATCGTCAAAGTTGACCCTTCAAACAGCGGATGTCCTAGGGGATCGATCGCGGTCATCGTCCGATCACTCGATAAATTCATTTGAATATGCCTGGTCTAAGTTTAAGGGTTGGGAAAGCAATCCCATGTCAAGCAGAATGGATTGCATGTTTTCCCACGCAGCAGGATTTGAATAACCTAATTTGTCTGTCCGCCAAAAAGGAAGCGTGGCGGCCAAGACCTCTCTCTGGACAGACTGGTCAGCCTGGTCGAGATTCTCTACATATTTCTTGCTGATCTCAAAGGCCTCTTCCGGGTTAGCGAGCGTATCTGCAACCCCGCGCAAGGAGGCCTCAACCATGCGCCTCACCAGGTCTGGATTTTCGCTGATCGTTTTTTCGTTGGAGATGAGGCCATTAGAGGCCAGATGCACATAATCCGCCACCTGGATCATATCTATGTCATGGCCCTGTGCGCTCAGCTGGACCGGCTCATTATTGGCGTAGATCACCACAGCCTGATCCTGGTCGGCAATGAGCGCCTCTACCTGGTTGAAACCGATCGAATCAAGGATGACATCGTCTTCTCCTAATCCGGCTTCGTTGAGCAGGGCGCGCAGGCCGATATAATTGGCTCCGAACAATCCTGGCAGCCCGATGCGCTTACCGGCCAGGTCTTGTGGCGTTTGAATATTCTGCTCAGATTTTGCGACTACCCCAACAGGATACTCCTGCCACCAGGCCATGACATAAACGACTGGCAAGTCTTGGGCTCGGGCCAGTAGGACCTGTTCGCCAGAGACCAGGGCAAACTGCAAGTCATCAGCAGCAACAAGAGTCACGCCATCGGTTTCTAAACTGTAATCGAATTCAATCTCAATGCCATTCTCTCGAAAATAGCCTTTATCAACCGCGGCATAATAAGGCGCGTACTGCACATTGGGGATGAAACCCATCGATAAACGAATATGATCTAATTCCTGAACACCAGTGGACTGCGTCAGGTCTCCTTCGTCCCGAGAATAAACGCAAGCAGTGATTATCCCCCCCATCAAAGTTAGCAGGGTAAAACTACGCCAGTGATGCATGTTTGCATGCTCCATTTATCCTTAATGATGATTTCCTGGTGTTGAACTCTCACAGAAAGACCCTGTCTAGAAAAGCGAGCCATCCTCCAGCACCTAACTAGAATCCTCTGGTCGCTGCTGCCAGGAAAGCAAGCGCACCTCAACCAGAACCACCAATCCATACAGGGTCATAGCCATGCCAACCAGGGTGAAGATAGCCACAAATACTAAGGCCGTGTCAAACTGCCCACGACCGACGTTGATCAGAAAACCAAGGCCGCGGTCAGCCCCAATAAACTCGCCAACTACAGCTCCGATGACCGCTAATGTCGCCCCAATTCTCACCCCACCCAGGAATACAGGCAGTGCAGCTGGCACCTCAAGGTATTGGAATGTCTGCCAGCCAGAGGCTTGAAGTGAGCGCATCAGGTCTCGCAGCTCTTCCGGCACAGAGCGCAAGCCGACAATGGTATTGATCAGCACCGGGAAGAAAACGATCAAGGCGCAGATCATCACCTTGGAAAGCAAGCCAGGACCAAACCAAATCACTAACAGAGGTGCAATAGCCACGATCGGGATGGACTGGCTGGCGACGATATAGGGGGCTAAAAAGCGTTCGAAGGTTTGTGATTTCGCCAGGAGATAACCCAGGGCGGTTGCCGTGCTGACCCCCAAGGCCAAACCTGCCAGCACCTCACTTAAGGTTACTCCGATGTGATACAGCAAGCGTCCCTCCAGCAAGGCAATCAGGAAGCGTTGCCAAACTAAAGCCGGAGTCGGCAGGATATATGCCGGGTATCCACCCAGCTGTGCAATGAGCTGCCAGATGAGCAGCGCCCAAGCGACTGATAATGGTATCAGATAATATCCACGCCGCCGCAAGAGACGGCTTGAATCAAGGGTAACTTTTCGCGTGTCTGTCAAATCCATGTCAGGTCTTCCTGGGCATACAAATGCCCCGAGTGATTCGGGGCAGGATTAATGAAACAGCTTGGGGAGGTTACCTCAAAATAAAACCCGAAAACTTTAAAGTTTTCGGGGCACGCGAGATAGTAACCACGCCCAATCAGGCGAGTTTCATAAAACCTTCTTCCATCCGGACTATACCGTCGGCCCCGGAGTTTCACCGGATCATGCCTTGGTGCAGCTCCCATACATTGGTTAGAAGAGATGCACCCAGCTCGTGGGCTTTACCACCGGTCGGGATTTACGTGACAAATTTTTACCAATACCGTTTGTCCGTTCACCCTGCCCCGAAGGTCTGATATTCTATTGGTCTAATTATATCTCGATGGGTACAAAAAATCAACACGATTGAACGTGTTGAAAAAGAAACCGAGTTTCTTGGAGAAACTCGGTTTCTATGCTTGAACTTACGGGAACCAACACTCAGCGGAACAGGAGGAAGATAATTGCCAATAAAAGAATTGGCATGCCAAGACCGACTGCTAAATTGAGCCAGGGATTCTCCCTGCGTGTCAAGGCAGCGCCAGCCCGCATGAATCCACCCAGACTGGTCAACACCCCTCCAATTGCAGCGCACCATAATACCACCGAGAACAGGCTGAATCTCTGCTCCAAGGCTGGGATAAGCGTCACCAATACCCAGCCCACAGCCGCGCCGCCAAATATACCCACCCACTGTCGCCTCCGCTGATTATTGTCTTGCTTCGGAGTTTGCACGATTAAATTCTCGATTAACCTATCAGATCCTAAATAAGACTATTGATATCCCATTGACATCCAAATCGATCTATGTGATACTTGCCATCACAATGGTGGAACAACCACCCCTCCTTGCTATCCCACTGACAAGGAGGTGATGCCAATGATT